>NZ_JASCXF010000009.1:0-100008 GCF_030062225.1 Sphingomonas sp. 2R-10 | reverse complement strand
GGCGCCACCCCCTCGACGCTCCACCCCCCGACCTGCCAGCGCACCAGCCGCAGCGTCGGCAGCCCGACCGCCGCGGTCATCCGCCGCACCTGCCGGTTGCGCCCCTCGCGGATCGTGATCGACAGCCAATGGTCGGGCACGGACTTGCGGAAGCGCACCGGCGGCACCCGTTCCCACAGCAGCGGCGGATCGATCGCAGCGACCTCCGCCGGGCGGGTCGGCCCGTCGTTCAGCGTCACCCCGCGCCGCAGCCGGTCGAGCGCCGCATCGTCCCGCGCCCCTTCGACCTGTACCAGATAGGTCTTTGGCAGCTTGAACCGTGGGTCGGCGATCCGCGCCTGCAAGCCGCCATCGTCGGTCAGCAGCAGCAACCCTTCGCTGTCGCGGTCCAGCCGCCCGGCGGGGTAGACGCCGGGCACGGCGACATGGTCCGACAACGTCGCCCGCGCCCCCCCGGTCCCGCGATCGGTGAACTGCGACAGCACGCCATAGGGTTTGTTGAGCAGGATCAGCCGCGCCATGGCCGCTCCTTCGCAAGTCCCGCGTGGCCGTTCAATCCCACCAGAAGAACCACCAGTCGCTGGCCATCAGCGTCGCGGCCAGCGCCTCGATCGTACCCACCCCCTGATCGACCGTGTCGGGACAATATGCATAGCATTCGCTCGCTACCGCCAAAGCTTCCACGCCATCCGTCGGCCGCCGTTTCACCCGCAGGTTGATCGTATCGCGGTTGATGCCGACCAGTTCCGCACCATGGCGTTCCTGCCAGCCGCGCAACGCCGCACATTGATAGGCGGGCGGCGGACAGCCGTTCCAATTGCCCCAGCGCAGATAGGCCGGCACCTCCCAACCATGCGCGGTCGGCAGCGTGACGATATGGACCCTGGCGAACGTCCGCCCGTCCAGCAGGTTGGTCGCGACGGTAAGGTCCATTGCCGCGACATCGTCGGGCCACGGACCGCTGGCCGGCCGCCTGTCCGGATCAGATCCGTTCCAGTTCGCCAGATCGCGTGGCATGGCGATCGTCCGGCTGGTCGCGATGACCTGCGCGACGGGCGGCACCGGCAGGTCCTGTGCACCCGGCGTCAGCACCGATGGCGTATCCATGCTGAACTGGTCGCAGATCGCATACAGTCCTTCATCGTCGCCGACGATCACCGGCCAGCCCTTGCCCTCCGCCCGGATGCGCTCCCACGCCGCCAGTGCCTGCGTACCCGGCACGGTCGTCACCGGATAGGGAAAGGCCGCGCGCAATCTCGCTTGTGCCTCGCGCATCTGCTGCTCCATCGGGTCGGGCGCCTGCGCCGGCGCGCGCGCCGCGGTGATCAGCGCCAGCAGCCCCGTGATCCAGTTGCGTCGCGTCATCCAAACCCCCTGTCGCCTGCGCCGGGGAACCGCCTGTCCCCCCGAACCGTCCTTGCCCTATAGCCCGGTCGCAGCCCATTACGGAGAGCGCAGATGAAAACCGTTTCGACCGCCCGCGCCCATGGCGGCACGCAGGGCGTGTACGCGCATGAATCGACCGCCACCGGCACGACCATGACCTTTTCGGTGTTCGTGCCGCCGCTGGAACCCGGACGGCGCGCGCCGATCCTGTGGTATCTCTCCGGGCTGACCTGCACCCACGCCAACGTCACCGACAAGGGCGAGTTTCGCGCGGCTTGTGCCGAACACGGCATCGCCTTCGTCGCGCCCGACACCTCGCCGCGGGGGGCGGACGTCCCCGACGATCCGGACGGCGCATGGGATTTCGGGCTGGGCGCGGGCTTCTATGTCGATGCGACCGAGGAACCATGGGCGAAACACTACCGCATGCGGTCCTATGTCGAGGACGAACTGCCCGCACTGATCGCCGCCGGGTTTCCGATGCTGGACGGCGCGCGCCAGGCGATCACCGGCCATTCGATGGGCGGGCACGGCGCGCTGACCATCGGCTTACGCAACCCCGACCGCTTCCGCTCGGTTTCCGCCTTCGCGCCGATCGTCGCGCCGTCGCAGGTGCCGTGGGGCGAAAAGGCGCTGGGCGGATATCTGGGCGACGACCGTTCGGCGTGGCGCGGCGCCGATGCGGTCGCGCTGATCGAGGATGGCGCGCGGATCGGGGAAATCCTGATCGATCAGGGCGACGCCGACGATTTCCTGTCCGACCAACTCCGCCCGGAACTGCTGGCAAAGGCGTGCGCCGACGCCGGGATCGACTGCACGCTGCGGATGCAGCCGGGCTACGACCACAGCTACCACTTCATTTCGACCTTCCTGCCCGACCATATCCGCTGGCACGCCGCGCGGTTGCGGTAGGCGCGGATCGAGCGAACGCAACGACCGGCCAGCGGCGACCGTACCTCCGCAGGCGGGGGTCCAGCGCCAGGCAGAACGACGGTCGCGCTCGCAACCCCGGCCCCCCGCCTGCGCGGGGGTACGACAGGGCAGATGCGAACTGCTACCCCTCCCCGCCGCGTACCTCGATCAGGACCAGCACGTCGCCGATCAGCGCGCGCATCGCCTCCCGCGCCGTCACCGGATCGCGCGCGGCGATCGCGTCGGCCACCGCGGCGTGTTGCTCGACGCTCGCCGACCGGCCGACGATGGTGTTGGTGAAGCGGATCGAGGTGCCCAGCGCGGTCGCCACCATCTCGCGGAACTGCGCATAGAACGGGTTCTTCGCCGCCAGCAGGATCGCGACGTGGAACTCGATGTCGGCGGCCAGCGGGTCGTCCTCGCCGCGCTCGGCCGCGGCCATCCGCGCCAGCCCTTCGGCGATCCGCGCCATATCCTCCTCGTCCGCCGCCACCGCCGCCAGCGCCGCCGCCTCGGGCTCGATCGCGACGCGCAGCTGGTTGAACTGGCGCAGCAGCTCGACCGAGAATTTCCGGTCGAGCAGCCAGTGCAGCACGTCGGGGTCGAACAGGTTCCACGCCGATGCCGGGCGCACGACCGTCCCCTGCCGCGGACGCGCGCTCACCAGCCCCTTGGCGGTCAGCATCTTCACCGCCTCGCGCGTGACCGACCGGCTGATCCCGTGCACCTTGCCGATCTCCGCCTCGGTCGGGAACGGCCGGTCGTCATATTCGCCGGTCACGATCGCCCGGCCCAGCGTGTCGAGCATCGCCCGGGTCAGGTTTCCGCCGGGCATCCCGCTCATCCGCACCGCCATCGACCGCACCTTCTCCGTTTCCCGCGTGCCGCTTCGTGCTGGACACATCGCATTCGTCGTATAATTGTCCGCGCCAAAGCACCAGAGGGCGGGGAGGAATAGCATGCGTCTCTCGACGATCGATCTGGTCGTGGTGATTGTCTACGCGATCGGCATCTTCGGTCTCGCGCAGTGGGTCAGCCGCGACAAGGGGGGCCATCAGAAGGACTCCTCCGACTATTTCCTCGCCTCCAAGTCGCTGCCGTGGTGGGCGATCGGCGCATCGCTGATCGCAGCCAACATCTCGGCCGAACAGATCGTCGGCATGGCCGGGTCGGGCTATGCCATCGGCCTCGCCATCGCATCGTACGAATGGATGGCGGCGCTGACGCTGCTGATCGTCGGCAAGTTCTTCCTGCCGATCTTCCTGCGCAACGAAATCTACACGATGCCGCAGTTCCTCGAACAGCGGTACGGCCCGTCGATCCGCACGCTGATGGCGGTGTTCTGGCTGGCGCTGTACGTGTTCGTGAACCTGACCAGCATCATCTGGCTGGGCTCGATCGCGGTGACGCAGGTGGCGGGCATCGACCAGACGGTGGCGCTGGTCGGCCTCGGCCTGTTCGCGCTGCTGTACCAGTTGAAGGGCGGGCTGAAGGCAGTGGCGCTGACCGACATCGTACAGGTCACGCTGCTCGTGTTCGGCGGCCTCACCATCTCCTGGCTCACCCTGTCGCAGATCGGCGGCGATGGCGGGGTGATCGGCGGCTTCCACGAACTCACCCGGCGCGCGCCCGAAAAGTTCGACATGATCCTGTCGCGCGACAATCCGTTCTACAAGGATCTGCCCGGCCTGTCGGTGCTGATCGGCGGCATGTGGATCGCGAATCTCAGCTACTGGGGCTTCAACCAGTATATCATCCAGCGCGCGCTGGCCGCCAAGTCGCTGCCCGAAGCGCAGAAGGGCATCGTGTTCGCCGCGTTCCTCAAACTGCTGATGCCGCTGGTGATCGTCGTGCCCGGCATCGCCGCCGTCGTCCTCGCGCCCGACCTCGCCAAGCCCGACGAAGCCTATCCGACGATGATGCGACTGCTGCCCTCGGGGCTGCTCGGCCTCGTCTTCGCCGCGCTGATCGCCGCGATCATCGCGTCGACCGCGTCGAAGATCAATTCGATCGCGACGATCTTCACCCTCGACCTCTATGCCAAGCGCACCAGCCAGAGCGGGGCGATGGACGCCGCGCAGGAACGCAAGCTGGTCCGCATCGGCCGCATCGCCGCCAGTGTCGCGATCCTGATCGCGATCGTCGCGGCCAGACCGCTGCTCGGCGGCGCGGATCAGGCGTTCCAGTTCATCCAGGAATTCTCAGGGTTCTTCACCCCGGGCATCACCGTCATCTTCCTGCTGGGGCTGTTCTGGAAACGCGCGACCGAAGCCGGCGCGATCGGCGCGGCAGTCGCGTCGGTCCTGCTGTCATGGGCATTCCGCACCATCGCGCCGGGCATTCCGTTCATGGACCGGATGGGCCTCGTGTTCCTGCTCAGCCTCGGCCTCGCGGTCGTCCTGTCGCTGGCGATGAAGGGGCGTGGTGACGCCAACCGGATCACGATGGACGGCGTGCGCTTCGGCACCTCTACGGGCTTCAACATCGCCGGGGTCGGCGTCGTCCTGATCCTGATCGCGCTGTACGCGACATGGTGGTGAGCCCGTTAATCGCCCTCGACTGGGGTACGACCAACCGCCGCGCCTACCGCGTCGAGGACGGCCGGATCGCGGCGACGCTCCGGTCGGCGCAGGGGGTGTCGACCACCCCGGCCGATGCCTATCCGGGCGAACTGGCGGCGATCCGCAGCGAACTGGGCGACCTGCCGGTGCTGATGGCGGGGATGGTCGGGTCGACGATCGGCTGGCGCGTGGCGCCCTATGTCGCGGTGCCCGCCGGTATCGACGACATCGCCGCCGCGCTGACCCGGATCGACGACCGCACCGCGATCGTCCCCGGCCTGTCCTTCACGCAAGGCACCCGTGGCGACGTGATGCGCGGCGAGGAGGTGCAGCTGCTCGGCGCGGCGCTCGCCGGACAGGTGCCTGCGGACGCGCTGCTCTGCCAGCCCGGCACGCACTGCAAATGGGTCGAGCTGCGGGACAACCGCATCGCCGCCTTCACCACCGCGATGACCGGCGAACTCTTCGCGTTGCTGCGCGCGAACGGCGTCCTCGCCCCGCAACTCGCCGCGCCCGTGCAGGCCGACGACGCGTTCCGCGAGGGCGTCCGCGAAGGCGCGAAGCGCGACCTCGCCACCAGCCTGTTCGGCATCCGCGCATCGCACGTCCTCGGCCTGCGGGACGATACGCACGCCGCCTCCTATGCCAGCGGCCTGCTGATCGGCGGCGATGTCGCCGCGCGGATCGACGGCGGCCGCGACGTCCACCTCGTCGCAGATGGCGATCTCGCCACCCTCTACGCCACCGCGATCGAGACACTGGGCGGCCGGGCCCTTGTCAGCGGGTGCGAGGCTGCCTTTATCGCCGGTATCACCCAGATTCGAAAGTTGTCCGCATGACCCATCTGGCCGCCTTCGACGCCGCCTTCGCCCGCCTGCCGCTCGTCGCGATCCTGCGCGGAATCCAGCCGCACGAGGTCGACGCGGTCGGCGACGCGCTGCTCGACGCCGGCTTCACCATCGTCGAAGTGCCGCTCAACTCGCCCGATCCCTATGAGAGCATCATCCGCCTGTCGAAGCGCCTCGACGGCTATGCCGCGGTCGGCGCGGGCACGGTCCTGACCGTCGAACAGGTCGACCGGGTCGAGGCGGCGGGCGGCACGCTCATCATCTCCCCCAACGCCAACCCGGCGGTGATCTCGGCGGCGGCGGAGCGCGGGCTGGTCGCCATGCCCGGCATCGCCACCCCCACCGAAGCCTTCGCCGCGCTCGACGCCGGTGCCGCCGCGCTGAAACTGTTTCCCGCCGAAACCGCCAGCCCGGCGGTGATGAAGGCGATGCGCGCCGTCCTGCCGCGCGACGTGCGGATGCTGCCGGTCGGCGGGATCGTGCCATCGGTGCTGGCGGACTGGCATCAGGCGGGCGCGGCCGGCTACGGCCTCGGCTCGGCGCTGTACGTGCCGGGCATGGACGCCGCCACGGTCGGCGAACGCGCGCGGGCGTTCGTGGCGGCGTGGAACGCGCTGGAGAAATAGGCGTCGGTTGGCCGTGACGGTCGCTCAGCGCAGGCCGGGGCGGGGCGGCGGGCGCGCGCCAAGCTCTCGCACCGTACTCCCCGCGAAGGCGGGGGTTCAGCGCCAATCAATCGTCGCTATGCGGCCTCAGGATAGAGCAAGCGCTCCTCTCCCCTACGCGATCCGTTCGGTTCGAGCAGCTTCGAGCGAAGTCGAGAAGCGTCCGTCGAGAACGCAGCGTTCGGGCAACGCCTTCTCGACAGGCTCGAAGCAAACGGAGAGGTAAAGTTGAAGGAGGCGGCAGGCTACCGCCCGACCAGTTCCACCACCCCGACCTCGACCACCGGCACTTCCCACGGATGGACCGCGACGATCGCCGCCAGCGCCGCGTCGATATCCGCACCTTCGGCGGCATAGCTCTTTACCACCACCGTCGGCACGACCTCCGCCGCACCGGCCTGCCCCGCCGCCGGCACCGCAGCGACGCCGGGCACGAAGCTCTCCAGCCCGAACCCCAGTTCGAACACGCCGCGATACGGGCCGATCGCGCCCAGCACGTCGCTGCCGCGGATCACGGCCACGACGCCCGCCAGCACCGGATCGTCGGCCAGTGCCGCCGCCTCGCCCGCCTGCAACCGCGCCAGCACGTTGCCCGACACCGGACAGTGCACCCGCACGACCTGCATGCGCGCACGCGTCACAGCAACAGCCAGTCGTTGCGGTTGCGCTTCACCTCGCCGCCACCCTGCCGCCGCGCCAGTTCGGTCTCGGCGGTGAAGCGCACATCCTCGTCGCGATCGGTCAGGAAGCCGTCGAGCGAATCGTCGTCGATCTCGGTCCACGCCCGTCCGCGATCGGGGCCGTAGCGCACGCGCGGCAACAGCCCGGGCTGGCGCGACCATTCGAGCAGCTGCGCGACCGACGCCTCGTTCAGCATGTCGCGCAGGTGGAATGCGGTCACATAGGCATCGGGGAACGCCCGGTGCGCCGGCAGCCCGCGTTCGTGCTCGATGCCGTACGGCTTGCGCCAGTATCGCAGCATCTGGTTCGAAAACCCCGGACTGTCGGGCCACAGCCGCAGCGCGCATTTCCACGTGCATATCCACTCGGCGCCGTGGGTCAGCTGCGCGGTGCAGAATTTCTGTTCGAAATCCGCACGATGCGCCGCCAGCGCCAGCCGCTTCGGGTACGGGTCGAGCACGCGGCGCGCGATATCCTGCCACCACGGCGCATCGGCGACCTGTTCGTCGAGGATATGGTGCACCGCCTGCGTCACCGCCGGGATCGGCCGGCCGGGATTGACGAAATAGGCGCCACCCTCGCCCGACAATTCCCAGCGCCCGTCCTCGCCCAGGGCCACATCCTGCCAGCCGACCTCGCACACGCCATGCACCGGCGGGGCCTGCCCCGTGGTTTCGAGGTCGACGACACGGATGATCTGCGCTTGGGCCATAGGGTCCAGATGGCGCGTCGGGCCGCGAAAAGCCACCCCGCGTCAGACCAGAACCGTTCATGCCGAGTAGAGACTGAGCTTGTCGAAGGCTCGTATCGAAGCACCCTTGGCGGTCCTTCGATACGCCGCTTCGACAAGCTCGGCGGCTACTCAGGACGAACGGATCGGGCTTACTACCCCCGCATCACGCCCGACGCCGCCAGCTGCGCATCCACCTCCGCCAGCAACCGCGCCAGCCCGGCTTCGTCGCGCGCCTCGGCCCGCGCGGTCAGCACGTCCTGCGTGTTCGACGCGCGCAGCAGCCACCATCCGTCCGCCGTCGTCACCCGCGCGCCATCGGTCGTGTTCACCGCCGCGCCCGCCGCCTGCAACCGCGCCAGCACTTCGTCGACCACCGCGAACTTGCGCTCCTCGCTTACCTGAAAGCGCAGCTCGGGCGTGTTGACCATCTCGGGCATCGCATCGCGCAGCTCGGTGAGCGACCGCCCGCTCAGATGGATCGCGCGGATCAGCCGCACCGCGCCGTACGGCGCATCGTCGAACCCATGATCGTCGCCCCCGAAAAAGATATGCCCCGACATCTCGGCCGCCAGCGGTGCGCCGGTCTCGCGCAGCTTGGTCTTCATCGGACTGTGCCCGGTCTTCCACATCAGCGGCACGCCGCCCAGTTCGGCGATCCGGTCGAACAGCGCCTGGCTGGCCTTCACGTCGGCGATGATCGTGGCGCCCGGCGTTTCCTTCAGCGCCGGTTCGGCAAGGATGGCGAGCAGCTGGTCGCCCCACAGCACCCGCCCCCGCCCGTCGACCGCGCCGATCCGGTCGCCGTCCCCGTCGAAGGCCAGTCCGAAATCGAGCTGCTTCTCGGCGACAAGCCGCTGCAGGTCGACGAGGTTCTTCTCCTCGGTAGGATCGGGATGGTGGTTGGGAAAATGTCCGTCGACATGCGTGAACAACAGGTGATGCTCGCCCGGCAGATGCCGGACCAGCGCCTCGATGACCGGGCCGGCGGCACCGTTGCCGGTGTCCCAGCCGATGCGATAGCTGCCCCCGGCATAGCCCGCGACCAGCCGTCCGACATAGGCGTCGGTGAAATCATGGTCCGAAACGGAGCCTTCCCCGTCGTCCCATGCGCCCGCCGCCGCCATCTCCCCCAGCCGCGCGATATCGTCCCCGAAGAACGGACGATGCTGCATCACCATCTTGAAGCCGTTGTAATCGGCGGGATTATGGCTGCCGGTTATCTGTATGCCGCCATCGACCTCCAGCATCGCCTCGGCATAATATAGCATCGGCGTCGGGGCGAGGCCGATGCGGACGACATCGACCCCGCTCAGCGTCAGCCCCGTGACCAGCGCCGTCTCCAGCTCCGGCGACGACACCCGCCCGTCGCGCGCCACGACGACCCGCGTCCCGCCGGCCCGCCGCAGCAGCGTCGCGAAACACCGCCCGACCGCGGTCGCATCCGCCACCCCCAGCGTCCGCCCGACGATGCCGCGAATGTCGTACTCCCGCAGCGAACTTGGGTGGAAATTGTGGGACATACGGGAAATCCTGCCGGTTGAGGGCTGGCGACCTTATGCTGAAGCGGTCGGGCTGAGTAGGGGAAGAAGTCAGGGGTTCGCGCGGAGGCGCGGAGACGCGGAGGAGGTCAGCCCCGCAGCGACCCCATCGCTATCGATAGACCATATAGACCGCTGCAACCGGGCTTGAAGCCCGCTGGCGCGGGTAACGTCGCGCCAAACGCGACCCCTCCGCGTCTCCGCGCCTCCGCACGAACCCCTAGCTTCTTCTAACCCCTCAATGCCGCAACCGCCCCAACAGCACGTCCCTCGCTGCGTTGATCCGCCGCGCCAGATCCGCCGATCCGCCCCGGTCGGGATGCACCGCCTGCATCAACCGCTTGTGCGCCGCGCGGATCTCGCCGGGCTTCGCACCCTTCGCGACGCCCAGGATCGCCCGCGCCTCCGCTTCGCCACCCACCTTCTTCGGTTTCGCGCGCAGCCACAGCCAGAAGGCCAGCACGATCGCAACGATCAGGACCAGCTTGACCATCGGGCGTCAGGCGGCGGCCGGCGCGCCGTGCGGTTCGGGCAGTTGCAGCCCGCCCATCATCTCGCGCAGTTCCTGCCGCGCGGCGACATGCGCCAACCCCATCTCGCCCAGTTCGTTGCGGTCGAGCATCGTCAACCCCGACGGGAACAGCTCGCGATAGATCACCCGCTCCGACAGCCCCGGCGTGACGCGGAACCCGACCCGCTTCGACAGCTGGTTGATCGCCTCCGACACGCGGCGCATGTTGCGCGCCTCGATATGCTGCAACCGGTTGCGCAGCACGACCCAGTCGATCGTCGACCCGTCGATCTTCGCGCGATGCTTGCGCGTCTCCCAGATCAGCTCGGAATAGAAACTCGGTCGCGTCACCTTGAACGTGTCGGGATCGACCTGCCCGATCAGGTCGAAATCGACGAAGCTGTCGTTCATCGGCGTGACCAGCGTATCGGCGTTGGTCACCGCGATCCGCGCGAAGCGGTCGTCGCGGCCCGGCGTGTCGATGACCATATATTCCGCCTGCTCGCCCAGCCGGCCGAGACAGTCGTTGAACCACGCCATGCTTTCGCCGTCGTGCGTCTCGTACACCGGCATCGGCAGGTCGCGTCCGGTCCGCCTGATCGTCTCGGCCCGGTTGTCGAGATAGCGGCCCAGCGTCCGCTGGCGATGGTCGAGGTCGAAACACGCGACGCGCGCGCCCTTGGCCGCCAGCGCGATGGCCACATGGACCGCCGTCGTCGACTTGCCGGTGCCGCCCTTTTCATTGGCGAACACGATGACGTGCAACCGATCCGAAGCTTCGTCCAAAGCGCACTTACCCAAGCTTGTTGATCCGCGGCGGCATGCCCCATAGAAGCCGCCTCCCCCGTCCATATCGAAGGGCCATCGGCCGTGCAAATTATCCGTCGACTGGAGGCGCTGAATGAAGCGCTTGGTCTCTATGCCCAGGCGGGCGAGGCCGTGGCGCTGGTTCCGACCATGGGCGCGCTCCATGCCGGGCACATGGCGCTGGTCGACGCCGCGCGCCGCCGCGCGCCGCGCGTCGTCGTCTCGATCTTCGTGAATCCCAAACAGTTCGGTCCGAACGAGGACCTCGCGCGCTATCCCCGGCGCGAAGCGGCCGACGCGCAGATGCTGGGCGAAGCGGGCGTCGACATATTGTGGGCACCCGAGGTCGAGGAAATGTACCCGGCGGGCTTCGCGACCAACATCGGTGTCGCCGGGGTGAGCGACGTCCTCGACGGTGCGCACCGCCCGGGCCATTTCGACGGCGTCGCCACCGTCGTGACCAAGCTGTTCGGACAGGTCCGTCCTGCGGTAGCGCTGTTCGGGGAAAAGGATTTCCAGCAGCTCGCCGTCATCCGCCGCCTGACCACCGACCTGAACCTGCCCGTGGAGATCGTCGGCGTGCCGACCCAGCGCGAGGACGACGGCCTCGCCCTCTCCTCCCGCAACATCTACCTCGACGAGGGCGAACGCGCCCGTGCCGTCACCCTGCCGCGCGCGCTGGGCGAGGCGAAGCGCGCGATCGAGCGCGGCGACGACGTGGCGACCGCGCTATCCGCCGCGATCGCGACGCTGACTCGGGCGGGCTTCGATCCCGACTATGTCACGCTGGTCGACGCCGAAACGCTCGCCGACCCGATCCGCGGCCAACCGGCACGCCTCCTCGCAGCGGCAAAGCTCGGTACGACGCGCCTGATAGACAACATCGCGGTGGCGTTCGCATAGCCTGCTCCGTCACCCCAGCGCAGGCTGGGGTCTCCCGGTTACGAAGCGGACCGGTCGCCGCAGGAAGAAAGTTGGTTCACGCGAAGGCGCGGAGACGCGGAGGAGGTTGCGCCGCCGGCCAACGCCCCCCGCGCAAGCGGCCTCATCGCAAGCGTGCAGCGCGCGATATCGTCTCCCGAACGCGGACGATCCCCGCGAATGCAACTCTCCGCGCCTCCGCGCCTCCGCGTGAACCAGACCTTCTGCTACATCCGCACCAGCATCCACAACGCCATCGCCACCATCAGCACATTCTCCAGCAGCGACACGAACCCCAGCGGCACGTTGCTGTTTCCCCCGACGCAGGCGCATTTGAGCGAGCGTTTCTCGACATAGACCGCCTTCACCACCGACACCGCGCCGATCGTCCCGATCACCAGCGCCACCGGAACCGCGATCCACAGCAGCGCACCCGCGATCATCAGCACCCCCGCCAGCCCTTCCGCCCACGGATAAACCCACGCATAGCGCACCACCCGCTGCGCCAGCAGGTCGTAGTTCAGGAACCCGTTGGCGAACCCGTCGATGTCGCGCAGCTTCTGCAACGACAACAGGCACATCGCGATGCCAACGAACCACTCGGCCGCCCGCATCGTGAACACGTCGCCGAACGCCGAGAAACTGGCCGCCCCGGCGATCGCCGCTGCCATGCCGAAGATCGCCGCGACCGGCGCATAGGTCGTCGCCCCGGGATCGCGGACCTTCAGCCCCAGGAACCGGCGCAGGTCGTCGTGCCCGCCGATCCGCTGTCCATCGATGAAGGTCTGCGGCGTGGTCTTCACGCCATGCCCGGCCTTGAACGCATCGACCTGCTCGCGGGTCGTCAGGTGCCGGTCCTCGACCGCATAGCCGTGCCGCCGCAACAGATCGAGCGCGCGCCTGCCGAACGGGCAGACGTGATCGGGCATCACCATGCGGTACAGGGTAGCGGTCCGGGCCATGCGTCCTCCTTGTCGATGCAATGCGGGATACGCAGCCGGCACGGTCATCCCGCACGATGCGCTTTCCTACAGCGCACCAATTTGTCAGGCTCCGGCGGCTTTTTGACATCGCCGACATCCTCCCGCCGCTTGGGGGAGAAACAACCGTACCCCCGCGCCGGCGGGGATACGCCATAAGCACGAACCGTCGCGAGTGTGACCTTTGTGACCTTTGGCCCATCGCCACCCGACACGCAAACCGCGCGCGAGTGTGACTTTCGTGACCTTTGGCCTACCCGCTGTTGCGCAGCGCGGTCGCGATCGCATTGATCGACAACAGGATTCCTTCGCCGATCCGCGCATCCGCCTCGCCGGCACGGTGGCGCTTGAGCAGTTCGATCTGCAACAGGTTCAGCGGCTCGATATAGGGCGTGCGCAGCCGGATCGACGCTTCCAGTGCCGGACTCTTCTCCAGCAGCCGCGTCTGGCGCGTCACCGACAACAGCCCGTCATGCGTTTCCTGCCACCCCTCCCGGATGCGGCCGAAGATCGCCTCCGACAGCGCCTTGTCCTCGACGAGGCCGGCATAGCGTGCCGCGACGTCCATGTCGGACTTGGCCAGCACCATCTCCATGTTCGCCAGCGTCGCGGCGAACAGCGGCCACGCGCTCGCCATCTCGCGCAACAGCCCCTTGTCCTCGAACCCGCGCAGCGCCGCGCCGACCCCGTACCACCCCGGCAGCATGATCCGCGCCTGTGCCCAGCTGAACACCCACGGGATCGCGCGCAGATCCTCGATCGCGTCGGACTTCTTCCGGCTCGCCGGGCGCGATCCGATCTTCAGGCCGGCGATCTCGGCGATCGGCGTCGCCTGGCGGAAGAAGGTCGTGAACCCCTCGGTGCCATAGACGAGGCCGCGATAGGCGCGGAACGCGGTGTCCGACAGCGTGTCCATCGCCGCCGCAAAGCGCGCCGCATCGGCCGGATCGACCGAATCGGGCTCGAGGCTGGCGAGCAGCGTCGCCGACGTCATCGCCTCCAGATTCGTCACCGCGCTGTCGCGCGTGCCGTATTTCGCGGCGATCACTTCGCCCTGTTCGGTGATGCGGATGCGGCCCTGCACCGTGTCGTGCGGCTGCGCGCGGATCGCGGCGAACGACGATCCCCCGCCGCGCCCGACCGCGCCACCGCGGCCGTGGAACAGCTGCATGCCGATGCCCGCTTCCTCGAACACCGGCGCCAGCGCGGTCGACCCCTTCGACAGCTGCCACGTCGACGTCAGATACCCGCCGTCCTTGTTCGAATCGGAATAGCCGATCATCACTTCCTGATGCCCGCGCGCGCGGGTGATCGCCGCGACCTCGGGCAGCTTCAACCACCTGGTCATGATGGCGGGCGCGGCTTCCAGATCGGCGACCGTCTCGAACAGCGGGATCGCCATGATATGCGCCTGCGGCGTCTCGCCGGGGACATAGAGGCCCGATTCCTTGAGCAGCAGATGGACCTCCAGCAGGTCCGACACCGACTGCGCCATCGACACGATATAGTGCCGGATGCACTCGCGGCCGTAGCGGGCATGGGCATCGGCCGCCGCGCGCAGGATCGCCAGTTCGGACGCGGTCTGCTCCGAATAGTCGGCATAGGGGCTGACCAGCGGACGCGGACTTTCCAACTCGCGCCGCAGCAGCGCGACCCGCGCCTCCTCGTCCAGCGCGACATAATCCGCCTCGACGCCCGCTACCTTGAGCAGCTCGGCGACGACGCTCTCGTGAATCACGCTGTTCTGTCGCATGTCGAGCGTGGCGAGGTGGAAGCCGAACGTCTCGACCGCGCGGATCAGCCGGCCGAGCGCACCGCCGGTAGACAGCGGCCCGTTGCCCTGCTGCACCAGCCCGCGCGCCAACGTGGCAAGGTCGGCGCGGAACGCGGCGGGATCGGCATAGGGTTCGCCGGTCAGGTTGCCCGGACGCGGCGCGGCCTTGCCGGTCAGCTTCTGGTAGGTGGCGGCAAGGCGCGCATAGACGCCGCTGATCGCCCGGCGGAACGGCTCGTCGGCGCGCGATGCGGCATTGTCGCCGCTCTTGTCGGCCAGCGCCGCGATCGCCGCGTCGACCGCGACATGCTCGGTCGAGATCGACAGTTCCGCGCCGAGGCTGTGGAGCTGGTCGAGATAATAGCCCAGCACCGCCTCGGCCGCCCTGGCCAGCGCGAGGCGCATCGCGGCGGCATCGACGAACGGGTTGCCGTCGCGGTCGCCGCCGATCCAGCTGCCGGGCTTCAGGAACGATGGCGGCCGCTCGCCCAGCACCCGCTCCCACCGCGCGTACAGCGCGGGCAGCGTCGGCAGGAACACGTCGCGCAGGTAGCTCAGCGCCGTCTCGACCTCGTCGGCGACGTACAGCCGCTCACGCCGCAGCACGCGGGTCTGCCACAGCAGCGCGATCTGGCGCAGGATCGCCTCGTCCACCCGGTCGCCCTCGGGCGTTTCCTCGGCGCCGTGATCCTTGAGCAGCATCAGGTCGGCGATGCGGTTCTTGTGGTCGATCATCGACTTGCGCCGCACCTCGGTCGGGTGCGCGGTCAGCACCGGTGCGATCAGCGCCTGGTCGAGCAGCGCCAGCACCGCCTCGCGCCCGATCCCTCCGGCCTTCAGCTTCTCGATCGCGGTCGCGACGTCGGCGCCCGGCTCGGCGGCGATCCCCTGCCGGTCCTCGGCCAGGTTGGCGAGCATCGAGAACAGCATGAACCCGCGCACGAACGCGATCGTGTCGTCGAGGCTGAGGCTGTCGAGCCCCAGCTCGATGCCGTCCGCGCCCGCCACGCCCCGGTGCCGGTCGACCGACGTGGAACGGATATGCTCGATCCGCTTGAACAGCGCCTCCCCGCCATAGGTGCGGATGACATCGCCCAGCAGCCGGCCGAGGAAGCGGATGTCGGGATTGTTCGTGATGGGGGGCAGAGTCGTCATGGCCACTTGCTGCAATGCGGCAGGATGCGGGTCAAGGCATGATGACTGCCATGGCGCGAAGTGCCGCCATCGCGTAGGGCATGGGCGCTGCACCCGTTCGCGGCGGACCGTTCGAGGGAATTACCGATGACGACGCCGATGACCGCCTGGTGGCAGATCTGGACCGACAGCGCGAGGACCGGCCTGCGGCTGTGGGAAACCATGGCGGCGTCCGCCGTGGTGATCGACCGGCGGATGCCGATGATCGATGCCGGCATGCGCAATCCGTGGACCGCCGATCATGTCGAACTGACCGGCATGGTCACCGAAAAGGCGCAGGCCTTCGCCAGGGCGGGCGATTCGATGGCGCACGACATGGCGGCGATGCAGCGGCTGTGGATGCAGGTCGTTCAGGACGCGTGGTCGATCGGTACTGCCGGACGGGTACCGTCGCCTACGCGGATCGCGGCGGGCAATGATCGCGCGATGCGGCTGGCAGCGGGGATGATCGGTGCCGGTGGACGCGCGCTGAACCCGATCCACGCCACGGCGACCGCGAATGCCAAACGGCTTAGTCCGCAGAAAAAGTGAGCGCTCGCTC
The DNA here is from genome assembly GCF_030062225.1 of Sphingomonas sp. 2R-10. NCBI lineage: Bacteria > Pseudomonadati > Pseudomonadota > Alphaproteobacteria > Sphingomonadales > Sphingomonadaceae > Sphingomonas > Sphingomonas sp. 2R-10. Next base: position 83,956 of record NZ_JASCXF010000009.1, on the reverse strand, counting down.
ACAAAAATTGAACCGTTCGCCGTACGTAACGTTTAGCCGATCGATCCAGGGTCCACGTACGAGCCGCGCCATTCCCATTTTCCCGCCCACTGCGTCACGTCCGCCAGTCGAGTACCGGCCAGCCGCGCTTGCGTGCCAGCGCTTTCAGCGGGGCATGGGCGTTGACCGGAAACGGTTCGTCGGCCCAGTCGAACACCGGCGCGTCGGATACGTGGTCGCTGTAGAAGCGGACCGCCACATCGCCCCGCGCGATGCCCTGTCCCGCCGCCCACGCCTCGATCGCGCGCAGCTTGGCCGCGCCGTAGCAGTTCTCGCCGTCGATCCGCGACAGCACGTCGCCCGCCGCGCCCCGCGCGCTGTCGGTGGCGATCACCGCGTCGAAGTCGAGCAGCGTGGCAATCTCCTGCGCATAGAAGCGGTAGGAGGCGGTCGCGAGCACCAGCATCCGCCCCTCCGCCCGGTCCGCCTCGATCCGCGCCCGCGCGCCGTCGAGCAGGCCGGTGGCGACCGTCGCCCGTGCAAAGGCGCGCGCCGTCTCGACCAGCCGCGCATCGGGCACCGCGCGGCCCAGCACCAGCCGGTGGGTCATTTCCTTCAACCGGTCGCGGCCATAGAGCTTCAGCGCATAGCCCGCGACCGCGACGCCGGCGACCGGCAGCAGCCACAGCGCGCCCCGGTCACGTTCCTTGAGCGCATGGCGCAGGAACGGCGTCCAGGTCGCGACGCGGGTGATGGTCTTGTCCATGTCATAGATGGCGAGGTCGCGATGGCCCATGGCGTACGCGCGTACCACCTTGCCGCGGCGCCGCAAATCGCCGATGGGTGGCGGTGATGAGCGCCTCCGCCGATTTTTCGCACGACCGGGCCGATGGCGGCGGCGTGCTGCGTTTCACGGGCGACCTGTCGCTCAGCGCTGTCGGGGACCTGCCCGAACGGCTGAACGCCGTCGACGGCCCGGTTTCCCGTATCGACCTGTCGCAGGTCGACCGGATCGACACCGTCGGCGCATGGCTGGTCCATCGCTTCGCCCGCGACCGCGACGTCACGATCGACGGGCTGAACGCCGACAGCCAGCATCTGTTCGACCAGGTTGCTGCGGCCGACGATCCCGTCGTCGCCAAGCAAAAGGCGCTGAGCCCCCCCTTGCGCGTGCTGGAGGAGGTCGGCGACGCCGTATCGGGCAGCGCGAAGCAGTTGCTCGGCCTGCTCGGCTTCATGGGCGCGACCGTCATCGCCTTCATCAACGTGCTGCGCCATCCCCGGCGCTTCCGCTTCAACGCGACGGTGCAGCGCTTCGAGGTCGTCGGCGTCTCGGCGCTCGGCATCATCGGGCTGATGAGCTTCCTGATCGGCATGGTCATCGCCCAGCAGGGCGCGGTGCAGTTGCGCCAGTTCGGCGCGGAAGTGTTCACGATCAACCTGATCGGCCGCCTGACCTTCCGCGAACTGGGCGTGCTGATGACCGCGATCATGGTCGCGGGCCGTTCCGGTTCGGCCTTCGCCGCGCAGCTCGGCACGATGAAGCTGACCGAAGAGATCGACGCGATGCGCACGATCGGCGTCTCGCCGATGGAGGCGCTGGTCCTGCCGCGCGTCATCGCCGCGATCGTCATGATGCTGCTGCTCGGCTTCTACGCCTCGATCGTCGCGATCATCGGCGGCGGGCTGCTCAGCTGGGCGCAGCTCGGGATTCCGCCGATCACCTTCGTCACCCGCATCCGCGAAGTCGTACCGATCACCGACCTCTATATCGGCCTCATCAAGGCGCCGGTGTTCGGTGCGATCATTGGCATCTCTGGCTGTTTCCACGGGATGCAGGTCGAAGGCGACGCGGAACAGGTCGGCGGCCGCACGACCGCGGCGGTGGTGCAGGCGATCTTCCTCGTGATCGTGCTCGACGCGTTCTTCGCCATCTTCTTTGCCTGGATCGGATGGATATGAGCGACGACGACGCCATCATCCGCGTCCGCGGCCTGAAGAACCAGTTCGGCGAACAGGTGATCCATGAGAGTCTCGACCTCGACGTGCGGCGCGGCGAAATCCTCGGCGTGGTCGGCGGGTCGGGTACCGGAAAGTCGGTGCTGATGCGCTCGATCATCGGCCTGCAGACACCCGCTGCCGGCACGATCGAGGTGTTCGGCGAGAATACGATCGGCCGCGAGGAAACCGAAGCGACCGAAATCCGCAAGAAATGGGGCGTGCTGTTCCAGGGCGGGGCACTGTTCTCGACGCTGACCGTTGCCGAGAACGTGCAGGTGCCGCTGAAGGAATTCTACCCGAAGCTCAAACCCGCGCTGCTCGACGAGATCGCCGGGTACAAGGTCGTGATGACCGGCCTGCCCGCCAATGCCGGCCCCAAATACCCGTCCGAACTGTCGGGCGGCATGAAGAAGCGCGCCGGCCTCGCCCGCGCGCTGGCGCTCGACCCGCAGCTGTTGTTCCTTGACGAACCGACCGCCGGGCTCGACCCGATCGGCGCGGCGGCGTTCGACGAACTCACCGCATCGTTGCAGAAGACGCTGGGGCTGACCGTCTTTCTCATCACCCATGACCTCGACACGCTGCACGCCATCTGCGACCGGGTGGCGGTGCTGGCGGACAGGAAGGTCATTGCCGTCGGCACGATCGACGAACTGCTCGCGCTGGACCATCCGTGGATCCAGGAATATTTCAACGGACCCCGTGGCCGTGCCGCCACCGATGCGCAGGAACGCATCGCCAAGGCGCAGGACCACCCCCGCGATCCCGGCACCCAGCCGGTCTCGCCGCAAGCCCAGAGGCGCTGATGGAAACCCGGTCGAACCATGTCCTAGTCGGCGCGGTGGTGCTGATCCTGCTGGTCATGCTGGCGCTGTTCACCGTGTGGCTTGCCCGCGTCGGCGGCGGCAGCGAAAAGGAATATGACGTCTTCTTCAAACAGGCGGTCGACGGCCTCGCCAAGGGCTCGCCCGTCTCCTTCTCCGGCGTGCCGTCGGGGCAAGTGGAGGACATCGCGCTGTGGCCGAAGGATCCACAGTTCGTCCGCGTCCGCCTGAAGGTGAAGGAAGAGACTCCCGTCCTGCTCGGCACCACCGCGACGATCGTCGGCAGCTTCACCGGCGTGTCGACGATCACGCTGGACGGTGCGGTCAAGGGCGCACCGCCGATCGCCTGCCCCGAAACCAACCGCGAACAGTCGTGCCCGATGGGCGTGCCGGTCATTCCGCCGAAGGCCGGCGGCGTCGCCGCGCTGCTGAGCTCGGCGCCACAGCTGCTCGAACGCGTGACGACGCTGACCGAACGGCTGGCGGACGTGCTGTCGGACCGCAACCAGAACTCGATCGCCGCGATCCTCGACAGCACCAACCGGCTGACCGACGCGCTGGCCGATCGCGGTCCGGAAATCGCCGCGACACTGGCCGAGACCCGCATCGCGATCCAGCGCGCGGGCGTCGCCTCGCAGCAGATCGGCGAGCTGGCGGCCACAACCAACGGCGTGCTGGCCAACGACGTCCGGCCGACGATCCAGCAGCTCAACCGCACCATCGCCAGCGCACAGAAGAGCGCCGACACGCTCAACGACGCGATCGGCGAGGCGAAGCCGGGGCTGCAAGCGTTCAGCAAGCAGACCATTCCGCAGGTCAACCAGCTGGTCGGCGACCTGCGCGCGATGACCGGTGCCCTCGCTTCGGTCGCCGAAAAGCTCGATCAGGGCGGCGCCACCGCGCTTGTCGGTCGCTCGAAGCTGCCCGATTACGACCCCAAGAAGTGACGCGGACGATATGAGGCCCCCCATGAAGAAGCTGTCCGTTCTGCTCCTCCTGCCGCTGGCAGCCTGTATCCGCTTCGGTGCCGAGCCGCCGCCCGCGCTGCTGACGCTGACCCCCGCGACGCCGATCGCCGCGGGGCAGACCCAGACCTCGGCCGCGGCACGCTCGATCACTGTGCAGGTGCCGGTCGTGCCGCAGGAGCTGGCGGTCAACCGGGTGCCGGTGCAGTCGACACCGACGACCATCGCCTATGTCAAGGAAGCGCAGTGGGTAGAACCGCCCGCCCGCCTCTTCGCACGGCTGGTGTCGGACACGCTGACGTCGCGCGCGAACATGGTGGTGCTCAGCCCGCGCCAGGGCTTCACCGATCCGGGCGCACAGCTGACCGGCGAACTGCGCGAATTCGGCATCGACGCGACCCGCAACGAAGCCGTCGTCGTCTATGACGCGACGCTCCAGCGCGTCGGCGCCACCACCTTCGAAAAGCGCCGCTTCGAAGCGCGCGCGCCGGTCGCCACGATCGACGCGAACAGCGTCGGCCCGGCGATCAATCAGGCGGCGAACACCGTCGCGACCGCCGTCGCCGACTGGGTCCGGGGCTGACGGACGGCGGCGATGGCGCTGCATGGCTGGTTGCTGTTCGTAGCGGCGGTCGTCGTGCTATGTGGAACGCCGGGGCCGAACATGCTCCACGTCCTGACGCGCAGCGTCGCGCTGGGCTGGCGTGGCAGCGTGCCGGCGATGGCGGGGTGCCTGACGGCGCTGGTGGGGGTTCTTGCCGCGTCGGCGGCGGGACTGGCGGCGGTGCTGAGCGCGATGCCCGGGCTGTTCGACGTGTTGCGCTACGCCGGCGCCGCCTATCTCGCCTGGCTGGGTTTTCGCGCATGGACCGCGCGGTCGGCGCCGGTCGATCTTGCTTCTGCCGAACTGCCCCGCGCGCACCTGTTCCGCGGCGGCTTTCTCGTCGGGATCAGCAACCCCAAGCTGCTGCTGTTCGCCACCGCGTTCCTGCCGCAGTTCGTCGACCGATCCGCCCCGCAAGCCCCGCAGTTCGCGATCCTCGTCGCGACCTTCGCACTGGTCGAATGCCTGTGGTACGCTGCCTATGCGCTGGGCGGCATCTCGCTGGCGCGCCATCTTGCCGGCCCGCGGGTCCGCCGCTGGTTCGACCGCGCGACCGGCGGGATCTTCGTCGGCTTCGGCACCGCCCTGCTCGTCGCGCGCGCCTGACCGTCAGGCTGAGGCCTTGCGTACCGGCGGCATCGCGTTGCACACATCCGCCCCGCCCGCCGGCACGGTAAAGAAGGGCGGCTCGCGGCTCTCGCGCCCGCGCAGCCACGCCGCGAACCGGACATTGTCGGCGGCACGATATTGATAATGCGGCCGCGTCGCGGCGGGCAGGTCGCTGGCCAGCCGCACCGACAGGATCGGCGTCGGCGCCTGATCCGGCGCGTAAAATCCCAGATTGCCGGTCCCGCGCGGCAAGGACGACAGATGTTCGATCCCCTCGATCACCCGCCCGACCAGCGCGATATTGCGGTCGAGGTGGCGCGGCGCATGGCCGATGACCGTATAGAGTTCGGCGCCGCTCCCGGTGCTCGGCGCCAGGTCGCGACCTACCCCGACCATCGCATAGCAATGCGTCAGCCACGCGCCCGTGCCGTCCCCCGCCACCGGCCAGCCATCCGCGCTATGCCCGCTCTTCGCCGCATAGGGATCGGGTCGCGTCATCCGCGTGACGGCATCATAGCGGCTGCCGACATATTCGGGCGGCGGATTGGCGACGACCCCGGCGGGCAGCGGCTTCTTCTCGGTCACGTCGCCCCATTGCGCGACATAATTGTCCTGAACGCGGTAGACCGACGTGCCGTCCCACCAATGCGCGCGCGCCAGCGTACGCAGGTTGGCGACATGCACCGGGGCATAACGCGGGGCCAGCCGGATCACGACCCGCCGGTCCCCGGCAAGCGTCATCACCAGCAGTTCGTCATCGGGGATCGCCCGCCAATCGGCCGCAACCGGGTCGGAGGAGGACGGCGCGGCGGCCGGTGCGGCGGCCTGAAGCAGCGCCGCGATCAGGGGAGCGAGGATCATCGGCACATCGTGGCACGCGGGCCACCCGTCCCGCAACTGCCGCTTGCACGAAACCCCGCCGCGCCCTAGGGAACCCACCTCCCGGCAATGCGGAGCGGTGGCCGAGTGGTCGAAGGCGCTCGCCTGGAAAGTGAGTATACGTCAAAAGCGTATCGAGGGTTCGAATCCCTCCCGCTCCGCCACCTGGTCGCCTGACCCGCTTTGCGGCTGGCGAGATTCATCGCGCGATCGCAGTTTCGCCGATGCGATGTCTCGCCATAGCGTCGCACCCGCCGTCGCGCGATGCCTATCGCCCCGACAACCGGTCCAGTATCGTCACCACGCCCTCGTCCAGCCTGGGCGTTCCGCCCCCCGTCAGACGCGCGCGGGTCTGGCCGGAGAACAGGGCCGACAGCAGCGCGCCGTCCGCCGCCGAAGGGACGCGGCCGGTCGGAAGGATCGCGCGCAGATGACGGATCGACGTCCGCCCGCGCAGGTAGCGCAGTTGCGCGGCGAAGGGCTGCAATGCCGGATCCCGCGACGCCGCCAGCGTCAGTTCGAAGAACGCCCGCAGCGCCAGGTCGTCGCCGGTGCGTTCGGTCCGGCTGGCGATCAGGTCGACCGGCGCGTCGCCATCGCCCAGTGGACGGACGATCTGCCGGTACAACGCCTCGCACGCCGCCCGCAACAGGTCGGCGCTGCTGCGGAACCGGCTGGAGACGATGCCCAGCGTCTGCTCTGCTTCCGCGGCGACCGCGCGGTGGGTCAAGCCGGGAACGCCGCGTTGCGCCACGGTGCGCGCCGCGGCGGCGGCGATCCGTTCGGTCGCCGCATCCCAGTCGGGCACGGCCGGCTGCCCGGCCAGTGCCTCGCGAATCGCCAGCATACGCCACGGCGCGGGCATCCCGGCGCGCCCCTCGATCCATCCGGCCCATGTCGCACAAAGCTCGGCCATTGCCGACCGGTCGATCAGCCGCCGCCAGCGCACCAGATGCAGCGACGTCTCGCCATCGAACAGCAGCACCACCGACGGCGCCAGCGCACCGACCCCGAACCGGTCGCAGATCGGCTGCCAGAACTCCGTCAGCAACCGCCATCCCGCCTGCGCCACGCCCTGCCAAGCGGCGTGACGCATCGCCTGCGACTGGACCTCGCGCCAGGCATAGGCAAGCCCGCGCCGCTCCTCACACCAAGCATCGATCGTCGCCGCGAGCAGGTGGGCGAGGTCCGCCGCCCCGCCCGTCGCGCCGGCCAGCAGCCGCGCCTGCGTCGCGAACCAGTCACTCGCGCGTGCCATCACCGTATCGGCGGCCAGCAGCAACAGCCCGTCCATTTCGCCGAAATGATGGTAGATCGACGAAACCGGTATCGCGGCGTCGCGCGCGACGCCGCGTGCGGAAATGCCGGCCGTCCCGGCAACTTCCCATTCCCGGATGACCGCGCCGATCAACCGGTCGCGCGTGGGCTCGTTCGCGTGCATGGGCATGAGATAGGCCGTCGATACCCTGAAGTCTCGTTGATACGTTCGTTCTATTCGTTTTGCGGCATGCCGAGGAAGCTGGACCAGCTCCCGCGCCATCAAGCGATAGCTTGACCTTAGTTGTACGCAAATGTCACGGAACTGACGTCGTACTGACGACGTGCTGCAATACATATGTTCTAGCGACGCCCCCAGCAAATATTTCCGGGGGAAAAGACCATGCCGACGTTCCAGCAGACCACGGTGTCGGGCGTCGCCATCGCCGTCGCTACCATCGCCGCAATCCCTGCGTCCGCGCAGCAGCTTGCGATGTACGCGACACCCGCCGGCGACGCGGGTTCGCCGGCCGGAGATCCGGCGGCGTCCGACGAAATCGTCGTCACCGGTTCGATCGTCGAGGCGCAGCGCTCGTCGATCCGTCAGAAGCGGATGGCGGACAACGTCGTCGACATCGCCGCCGCCGATGCCGTCGGCCGCTTTCCCGACCAGAATAGCGCCGCGGCGCTCGCCCGCCTCCCCGCCGTCGCGGTGCAGCGCGACCAGGGGCAGGAACGCTATATCCAGGTGCGCGGCGCGCCGAACCGCTGGACCTCGGTCAGCATCGACAATGTGCCGGTCATCGGCGTCGACGAGGGCGGCACGACCCGTGCCTATCGCTTCGACGCGATCCCGGCGGTGTTGCTGAGCGGCCTCGCCATCAACAAGTCGCTGACCTCGAACCTGCAGGCGGAGGCGATCGTCGCCAATATCGATCTGCGCACCTATTCGCCGATGAGCGAGAAGGGGCTGAGCGTTCAGGGGGATCTCGGCTACGGCGTGATGGGGCTGGGCAGCGGGGAACAGCGGCAGGGGTCGCTCCGCGCCAGCTGGTCGAACGACGTCTTCGGCGTGGTGCTGGGCGGGTCGCATTATCGGCGCCACCAGGTGACCGACAATCGCGAGGTCGGACTGTACGACGAACCCACCGGCGCCAGCGATACCCAGTTCGGCCCGACCGAGATCGACATCCGCAGCTATCGCCTGATCCGCGAGAACAACGGCCTGTTCGCCGGCGTGGAGTACCAGCCGGTCGAAGGCCAGCGGCTATGGGCCAAGGCGATCTACACCGACTTCGGCGACAACGAACAGCGCAACCAGTACGAACTGCGCCTCGACCGCGCGGCATCCGGCACGCGCAACCTGACCGCCGGCGATCTGGTACGGGTGCCGGTGCGCGGCACGTTCAACGACGGCCGGTATCTGACCCGCAACTACATCAATACCATCGGCGGTGAACTGGACGGCCCGAGCGGGTTCAAGGCCGCGGTCGCGCTCAACTATACCCGGACCGAGAACACGACCTACCTGCCGCTGGTGCAGGCGAGCACGCCGGCATCGGCCTCGCCGTCGCTGACCTATGATTTCAGCGACCCGCGCTTTCCCTTCGTACAGCTCTACGCCACCAATGCCGGCACCGTGCCGGGGCGCGGTGCGCCGCTGCCGGGCTTCGACCAGCGCACGCTCGCCGGCCCGATCGCGATCATCGGGCGGCAGGACAGCTTCACCGACAGCTATACCGTCAAGCTCGACCTGTCGCAGGAACTGGGTGCGGTCACGCTGTCGGCGGGTGGGCTCTATGCCGACCGCACGATCACCGGCTTCACCTTCGCTACTGCCAATATCGTCAATCTCGCCAGCTTCCCCGCCGGGTCGGGGCTGGTCTTCGACGTGAACCGCTACGTCACCGACCAGCGGTGGGATACCGGCTTCCCGCTCGGCTTCACGCTGAACACCATCGATAACAAGGCGATGCGCCGCGACCTCGATACGATCCTTGCCCGGCTGCGGACGCTCGGCACCTATGATCCGGCGCGCGACGTTCCGGTCAGCAACCGCTATGCGCTCGGCGAGAAGCTGCTCGCAGGCTATGGCATGGCTAGGCTGGCGTTCGACGGTGGACAAGTCGTCGCGGGCCTCCGCGTCGAGCATTTCGATCTGGACAATCGCGGTACCGCGACGCTGGCGGGCGGGCGCCCGCAGCCGCTGTCGGTCGGCCAGCGCTATACCGACCTGTTCCCGAGCGTGGACACGCGCTTCGACCTGACCCGCGCCCTCGTCTTCCGCATCGCCGGACAGCGCGGCATCGCCCGCCCGTCCTTCGGCGAGATACGCGTCGGATCGTCGATCGACGACACCGCCTCGCCCGGGCAGATCGGCGGCGGCAACCCGACGCTGCGGCCGGAATATACCTGGGGAATCGACAGCAGCCTGGAATATTACCTGCCGGGCAGCGGCATCCTGTCGGTCGCGGGCTTCCACCGCTGGGTCGACAACGTGCTGTACGGCAATACCCGGCGCGTCGGCAGCGATGCGTTCGACGCCGGCGGCATCGATCGATCGAACTACCTCCTGTCGTCGACGTTCAACGGCAAGGCGGGAACGCTCTACGGCGTCGAACTGAACTACCAGCAGCAATTCGCCTTCCTGCCCGGCGCGCTCGACGGTTTCGGGTTCCAGGGCAATGTGACGCTGATCGACGGGAGCTTCGACACCGCGGAGCGGCAGGACATCCGCTTTCCGGGCACGTCGAACCGTATTGCCAACGCCTCGCTCTACTACGAAAAATTCGGCCTGTCGGCGCGGGTCAGCTATCAGCATCGCACCCGCTGGCTCGATACGCTGGGGGGCCTGGGGCTGGGCGGCGGCAGCGACGAATATCGCGCCGGCTACGACAATGTCGACGTCGCGATCCGCTATGCCGTGACACCGAACCTCTCGCTGTTCGCCGATCTCAACAACCTGACCGACGCCGTCTACTCGGCGTATCAGGGCAACGCCGGGCGTCCGACCGAGGTCGAGCAGATCGGCCGCCGCTATCTGGGCGGCATCCGCTTCAATTTCTGACCCGCCTGCCAACGAAGGATTCCGACATGCGCCATCTCTTTGCGCTGACCGCGCTGCTTGCTCTCGCCCTGCCCCCCGCCCCGCTCGCCGTCGCCCGGCCGGGCAAGGTCGCCGTCGCACACCAGCGGGTCGTGCCGCTGGAAGGCGGCCAGAACTTCCGCGACCTCGGCGGCTACCGCACCGCCGACGGGCGGCAGGTCAGATGGGGGCTGCTCTATCGATCGGGCGCGATGAACGGCCTGACCGATCGCGACTTCGCGCAACTGGAGGCGCGCGGCATTCGCACCGTCTGCGATCTCCGTTCGACCCGCGAACGCACCGGCGCGCCGGTCCGCTGGCCGGGCAGGGCGAAGCCGGCGATCTTCGCCGATGACTATAGTATGGACCGCGACTTTGCCGGGCTGATGCGTCCGGACCTGACCGGGGCGCAGGCGGCCGATGCGATGACCGCGGCCTATGCGCAGATGCCGCTGCGTTTCGCGGGCCAGTATCGGCGGATGTTCGGGGAAATTCTTGCCGGACGCGTACCACTCGCCTTCAACTGCTCCGCCGGCAAGGACCGCACCGGCATCGCGGCCGCGCTGATCCTCGCGACGCTCGGCGTCCCCTATGCGACGGTCACCGAGGATTACCTGTTGTCGAACCGCTATTACGACCCGCGCAAGAGTGCGAGCGGCACCGCCGCCGACGATCAGACGGCCAGCTTCATGAAACGCCTGCCGCCCGACGCGATAAAAGCGCTGATCGGTGTGGATCGCCGCTATCTCGACGCGGCCTTTGCGACGATGCGGGCGCAGCCCGGCGGGTTCGACGGCTATCTGCGTGACCAGCTCGGACTCGACAAGGCGGCGGTACAGACGTTGCGCGCGCAGTACCTGACTCGCGGTTGACGGCACCTTGCGACCGGTCCGCGGGACGGTCCAAGCCGCCTTCGAACGCCGGCACCCATGCCCGGCCCCCGGATCCCCAGCGGGATCATGGCGGACATGGGTGCCGTCACAGTACCATTGACAGGCCGGCCCGACGGTCACTTCGTGAACCTGACTCGTCCGAGCCTCACCCTTACGGCGTGCGAACCCAGTCCCCATCGGCACCGAAGAACGCGCCGAGGCGCCAACGGGCCGCCTGATCCGGGCGCAACTGGTGTGTGCGCGGTTCGCGGGTGGTGGGGGCGGCGCCGCGTTTGGTCGAACGATATTCAACGAAATAGGCGGTATCGAGCGTATGCGTCTTTCCGGGCGTCCACTCGGTCCACCCGGCGGGAAGGATCGGCGCATCGAGGCGTGCGTTGAGCAGTATCACCCGGGCGTAGGGCCGCCATGCCCGTCCCAGCGCGATGTTTCGCGCGCCCGCATCCGCCGTGAAGCGCGACCGGTCGAAGACATAGGCGCTGCCGTCGTCATCGGGGGCGTTGCGGCTTTGCGCGGTGTACCACACGCTGTCGTTGGCCAGCGCGTGGATATGGCAGCGATCGAAATAGGCCATCGCATCGCCGAAGATGAAATCGACATGCCCCTCGATATAGCAGTCGCGGAAATACTGGCGCGTCGTCCGCCGGTTCGGCCCGCGATTGGCATAGAGCGTGTCCTGATGCCCGAGCAGCCGCACCCGGCGCACCACCGCACGGTCGCCGGTCAGCGCGAGCGCCACCGCCTGCGACGGAGGATGCGCCGGGTCGAGCCAATAGTCGTTCTGCACCGTCAGATTGGTCGCGCGGAAGTCGTCGCCGCTGACGGTCAACGTCGCGGACTTGAGCGTGCCGCCGACCGTCGCCGACGCATCGCCGAACACCAGCACCACCTCGGCCGGGTTCCGCCCGGTTCCCCGCAGCCGGACACCATTGCCCCGGATGGTCAGCTTCTCCCGGTAGCGCCCCGGTGCGATCAGGACCGTGCCCCCGGTCGCGGCCAGCGCGTCGATCGCGCCCTGTACCGTCCGGAACGCTCCCGGTCGGTCGGGCGAGACCTGCACCATCGGCGATACCGCCGGGCGCGGGGCGGCCGGGGCGGCGACGAGGATCGCGGCGACGGCAAGGAGCGGCAGGAAGCGCATCGATCGTCCGGTCACCGCAGCGGCAACGCGGCCGGCTGCGTCGGATAGAGCATCGGTCGCATGTCCGGCACCGCCTGCGCCAGCGCACCGGCCATCAGCGCCGCGACGTGATCGGCACCGGCCCGGCCGAGATGGGTGCGATCGAACGACAGCTTGCGCTGGGCAAACGGCGTGTCGTTCACTTCGCCCGCCCTGGCCGGCCGGGCCACCGCGGCGGCGGTCGGCGGCAGTTGCGCGAACCGTTCGGCCCAGCCCTCGCCATTGCGGTTCAGTTCGGCCAGCGTCAGCGCGTTGAGATCGACCATCGGCACGTCCATCTCGCGCGCGACGCGGCGGACGGCCTCGGCCCAGGGGGCAAGGTCGTTGTCGACCTTCCCGTCCCTGTAGATGCGGCGGCTGAGCGGGGTCACGAGGATCGGCACCGCCCCGGCGGCGCGTGTCTCGACGACGTAGCGGCGCAGGTTCGCGGGAAATTCGGTGGCGAGGTCGGTCGAGCGGCCGGGCTTGCCGGGTTGGTCGTTGTGACCGAACTGGATCACTACCCACGTCCTTGCGAACCCTGGCGTCTTCATTTCGGCCAGCGCGAGGTCCCATGACCCTTCGGTGCGATAGCTGCCCGAAGATCGCCCGCCGCGGGCCAGGTTCACGCAGGCCAGAAAGGACGCGACATGCTCCGCGCAGAAGCTGCCGCCCCACCCGCCGCTGACCGCGGTGGTCGAATCGCCAACCAGCACGACCTTCGACGCGCGGATCGGCACGACGGGGGGAGCCTGTCCGGCGAGGAGCGCAGCGAGCAGCAGCGACATCGTCATTCCCCCCTCACAGTGCGGTGAAGCGGAAGTCGCGGAAGCGGGCGGTGCCGCTGCCCGCCGAATACAGCCCCGGCCGCAGCATCAGGAACCCGCCGCGGACATTGTGGTGATAGCCCGACACCTCCATCCCGCGATCGAAACGGTTCCAGGTGCGCCCGTCGTCGCCGCTGGTGTGAAAGGACACGATATGCCGGTCGTTGGTCACCCGCATCCGCATCCTAGCCCCATGCGGATTGGCCGGCCGCCCGCGTTCGATGCCATATTGGTGCGTGACGAAGCGCTTCTCATCGAAGCCGAGCCCGCAATACAGCTTGTCGTCGTAGAACAGGATCAGCCCCGCCGTACCGCCGGGCGCGATCTCGACATCGCATTCGAAGCGATAGCCGGTATCGCCCGCGATCAGCAGCAGCGGCGCGCCGTCCGACGGCGCCTTGCCCTTGCCATCGAGCAGCAGCGCGCCGCGATCGACCCGCACCCGCGCACGGTCCTGCGGCGTGGGGCGGAAGAAATTCCATTTGGTGCCGAGCGCCAGCTTCGCGAAATCGTCGGACAGCGCCTGTCCGTGGCGCACCGCCTGCCCGCCCTTCGGCTTCGCGATCGGCTGCGACAGGTCGCCGCCGGTCATCCGGAACCACCCATCGGGCGTCCATTCGACCGGATCGAGCAGCGCCTGCCGCCCGAGCGTCCAATAGCCGTTCTCATAGCCGTGATAGACCGACCACCAGCTGCCGTCCGGTCCCTCGATCAGCGTCGCATGGCCGCGCGACCACCATTTCTCGCCGAGCGACGTGGTGCGCACGATCGGATTGCCGGGATGATGTTCCCATGGCCCGTGGATCGAGCGCGAGCGGGCGGCGATCACCATGTGCCCGGTCGGCGGCCCCGCCGTGCCGCCGACGGCGGTGACGAGATAGAACCAGTCGCCGCGCCGGGTGACCTTCGGCCCCTCCGGGCTGAACCCCTCGACGTCCCAGGTGTCGGGATAGCGCCACGGGTCGTAGACATGCTCGACCTTGCCCACCGTCTTCAGTCCGTCGTCGGACAGGCGGATGCGATCGCCGCCCGACAGGAACAGCCAGCGCGACCCGTCCTCGCCCACGGCATGGCCCGGATCGATATGGTCGGGCAGCTTCAGGTCGATCGGTTCCGACCATGGCCCGTCGATATGATCGGCCCAGATGACCCAGCTGGTCGTCGGATTCTTGGTCGGGATGTAGAGGTAATAGCGCCCCTTGTGCTTGGTCAGCTCGGGCGCCCACACCGCGCCGATATTGGTGGTGAGCGCGGCGGTGCGGGGGGTCCAGTTCACCAGATCGCGCGAATGCCAGATGACGAGGCCGGGATAGGAATCGAACGTCGAGAAGGTCATATAATAATCGCGACCATCCTTCAGGATCGTCGGATCGGGATGATCGCCCGCCATCAGCGGGTTGAGGAAGCGCCCGTCGCCCAGATCGGCGACGCGCTGGTTGTCGAACCCGCGGCGATAGCCGGGCGTGCCGCCGGTCGGGGCGACCGGCCCGGCCGCCGCGGTCCCGATCGTCGCCGGCAGGGTCGCGACCGCGCCGGCCGCTCCCAGCGTGCAGAATGCGTCGCGGCGTGAAATCATGTGGTTGCTCCCGGGGTAAAGCGACGTTCGGCAAAGGGCTGGTCACGGTGGAACACCACATGCCCGCGCGCGTCGAAATCGATCCGGGCAAGGCCCGGCATCTCGCGGAACGGCGATGGCGAACCATTGCCGAAAAAGGTCACCCACCATCGTCCCTGATGGTCGCGAAAGACGTTGCCGCCGCCGCAATCGGGCAGTTCGTGGCGTTCGCGATACGGGCCGGTGATGCGGTCGGCGATCCACATCGCGAACGAATAGCGCCCGTCATAGCGGTCGACGACGCCGAGATAATAGCGTCCGTCGCGCTTGAAGAGCGTCGCGCCCTCATAACCGAAATGCGCGAAACCCTTTTCGGCGCATTGTTCGCGGTGATGGCGCGGATCGAGGTCCCACGCTTGCGCCGTCAGCTTCTGCCACGGGCCGGCAAGGCCGCTCAGATCGTCCTTCAGCCGGACGATTTCATCGGCGGAACCGGCCGTCAGCCACACCGAACCGTCGTCGTCCTCGAACAGGGTCGCGTCGATGCCGCCGCGGATCGGCCTGTCGGGCGAAAAGGCGTGGACATAGGGCCCCTCGGGCCGGCCGCTGGTCGAACGGAGCACCGCGATGCCGCCGCGACTGACCGAATGGCAGATCAGCCATTGTCCGCGGATATGGTGGATCTCGGGCGCCCACAGCGCGCGGAACGGTACGCCCTTGCGCATCCGCCACGATTTCTCCCACCCGCCGTCGCGGTCGAACGACCATACCAGCCCGCGATAGTCCCAGTTGGCGAGGTCGCGCGACTGCCACAGTTCGACGCCGTCGTTGGTCGCCCAGATATTGTCGCCGGTCGAACCGGTCATCCAGTAGCTGCCATCGGGGGCGGGCCGGATGATCGTGTCGCGGATATGGACGTGGTGGATCGGCCGCAGCGCGGGCAGCACGCCGTCGCGCACCGCGGTGCCCGCCGCCGCATCCCGCCATGGTTCGACCGGATATCGCGGCCGGTCGGGGCCGCGGTAGCGGACGCCGGGCAGACCCGACACCCAGCCCTGGCCGATGCTGGCCGCGCTCGCCGGCCGCCCGGGGCCGCTTGTCCCCGAATAGGGCCAATATCCCGCAGGCGGCGGCGGCACCAGCCGGCCGCTGTCGTCGCCCCCCGGATCGAGCACGTCGCCGGTCAGCCGCGCCCGGCCATAGGGCGCACCCGCCGCTCCCTGTCCGAAGGCATCGCCCGCGATCAGCAGCGTCGCACCCGCGGCGAGCACCCCCCGCCGGTCGATCCGGGACAAGACCCCCGCCGCCGGCGCGGGGCCGGCAGCGGGGAGGCGGCGTCCGGGGAGGGACATCAGAACCGCAACCGTGCGCCGACGCGGTAGATCGGACCGGCCGCGCTGTACTGCGTCACCGCTTCCTGCCCCTGATAGGCATAGCGTTCGCTCGGCTGGTTGGTCAGGTTCAGCCCCTCTGCGCTGACCGACAGCCAGTCGGTGAACTTGTAGCTCATCGACGCATCGACGTTGGTCGTGTCGCGGCTGAAGACGAAGTCGTTGACCAGCGGCGCGTCGCACGGCGTGCCGGCGACCGAGGGGTTGGCCGGGCTGTTCTGCAACCCCGGCGCGCAGGAACCGCCCGCGATCGGATAGGTCTGCGAATAGCCCTTGCGATAGGCGACCGAGACGCGCGCGCGGAACTTGCCGGTTTCATAGGCCAGCGTGCCGTTCACCGATTGCGGCGAGACGCCGAGGAACGGCGCGGTGCCGGTGGTCGCCGGGATTGCGGCGAGGCTGCCCGATGCGGCCCGGCCGGGGTCGAGGATATAGCTGAGTTCCGACTTGATATAGGTGTAGTTCAGCTGGAGCCCGAGGTTCTTGAAGTACCATGGCAGGAAATCGAGCTCCTGCTGGTAGCTGATCTCGAAGCCGCGCAGATAGCCGCCCGGCGCATCGGCGAATTGTCGGGCGACGAAGGGGTTGTTGGCATTCAGATAGGCAAGCTGCGCCGGGTTGGTGAGCTGGGCGCGGATCGCGTCGATCGTGGCGGCGTCGGTGAATTGCGACAGCGGCCCGGAGAACGAGATCGTCTGCGGGAAGCTCAGGATCTGCTTGTTGAACCCGGCGAGGCTAAGCAGGCCGCCCGGCGCGAAATACCATTCGATGCTGGCATCGAGGTTGGTCGAGCGGAACGGGTTGAGCCGCGGATTGCCGATGGTCAGCGTCGCGCCGACCGAGTCCCCGGTATTGGGGATGCTGAGCCCGGTGATCGACGGCGACAGGTTGCCCAGCAGCGGGCGGGCCATCACCCGCGACGCGCCGAGGCGGACCAGCACGTCGTCGACCGGCTCGAACACTGCGTTCAGCGACGGCAGGAAATCGGTGTAGCGGTTGCTGCCGACGATGCCGCGTCCGGCGGGCGTGGTGCCGTTCGAGGTGACGTCGGTGATCGCGATGCGCGTACCGGCATTGCCGCGGAAGGGACGGCCGAACAATTCGCTGGTCCAGTCGAACTGGACGTAGAAGCCGGTATCCTTTTCGAGGACGTCGAAATTCTCGCGCCCGCCGTTGCGCCGGTCGGTCAGGCGCCAGTCGCCCCATTTGTTGACGCAGTTGCAGGTGAAGTCGAACAGCTGGTCGAACGCGGCGATGTTCGGCGCGTAGAAGCTGGTCAGCGATCCTTCGGGGACGTTCAGCCCCTGACCGAAATCGACCACCTGCCCCATCGCCGACGCCCGCGTGCCCGCTTCCCGCAGGGTCGGGTTCAGCAGGTCGTTGTTGCGTTCGAACTGGCGGGTGGAAAATTCATATTCGCGATAGTTGCCGCCGAAGCCGATGCTGAAATCGGGGTTCACGCGCCAGTCGAAATCGACCTTGCCCTGCTTGTAGGTGTTCGTGGTGTAGCGCAGGTAGCGGCGAATGCCCGAAAAGCCCTTCACCGTATCCCAGTTGTTCGGATCGGCGGCGTCGAAGCCGAGATCGATCAGCGGCATGTTGCCGCCGCCGCGGGAGTCGAACACGAAATTCCCCGGCGAATCCATCCGGTTGAATTCGACCAGCGTGCCTTCGGAATCGTTGGTCGATTCCGACATGCCGCCGATGAACACCGCGCGGAAATTGTCGGTGAATTCATGTTCGAGCTGCAGCGACGCCTGCTTGAACTTGGTGGTGTAGATCGACTGGTCGACGCCCGAGCGGAAATCGACGTTGTTCGCCACCAGATAGTCGACATTGCCGTTGGTGACGTTGACGTCCTGCACCCGCACCGCCGGACGCCCGATCAGCGACCCGCGATAGGCGAGCCGGTTGCTCGACGGGATGTAGCCGACCGAACTGGGGTTGTTGTAGTAATCATAGGGATCGAGGTTGAACGGGTTGGTGCTGAAGATGTTCGACGTGGCCGGATCGCCTGCCGCCACCGTGCCCGGCACGACCGCCGACGGGGCGAGCACCGATGCCACCAGCTGCCCCTGCGCATTCAGCGCGGTCGAAAAGGCCGGCGTGGTGCCGTTGAGCTGCTGTCCGCAATCCTGCGCCGGCACCAGCGCCGATCCGGCATTGGGCGCGCAGATGCCGGGATAGAGCGCGCGCGCCGCCGACGGCGTCAGGTTGTTGCCCGCGGTGTTGTAGACCGCGTTGGTATTGTTGCGGTTCAGCCCGACCGGCGACACCTGATAGATCGAGCTGCGGTTCCTGAAGCGCGAATACAGCCCGTCGATGCTCAGCCGCGTGCGGTCGCCGATCTGCCACTGGTAGGCGGCGGTGAGGCCGAGGCGCTGATATTCCACGTCCTGCTGCTCGACCGAGGGCAGCGCGGGGAAGCGGACGGTCGAATTGTCGAAACGGCCCGGCGTGTTGAACGGCGCGCCGGGATAGAGTTTCGCATAGGCCTCCGGGTTCGATCCGGTCAGCGCGGCGATGGCGTCGGGATTGGTGATCGCGCTGCCGAAGCCGGTCCCGGCCGGCGCGGCGAAGCCCGCGCGCTGCGGGTTCTCGTTCCCGGCCCAGGTCGATCCGCGATAGACATAGTCGGACTGGCCGGCGCCGCGGCGATACTGGTCGATCGAGTTGCGCGACTCGCTCCACGCCGCCGACACCAGCAGGCCCATCGTCCCGCCGGCAAAGGTCTTGGACGCAAGCCCGGCGAGGCGCGGGGTCCATTTGCCGATATTGTCCTGATAGCTCCCCTCCGCCGACAGCGCGAACGCCCCCTTCTTGTAATCGAACGGGCGACCGGTCTGGAGATCGATGGTGGCGCCGAGCGATCCTTCGTCGGTCTCGGCCGAGGGCGTCTTTTGCACCTTCAAGGAACTGAACAGCTCGGATGCGAAAGTGTTGTAGTCGAACGAGCGGCTGCGGTTCGGGCTGGTGCCCGAATCGTTCGAGCCGGCGGTCGCCAGCGCCTCCAGCCCGTTCAGGCGGGTCCGGTTGAAGTCGCCGCCGAGGCCACGGACGGTGATCGAGCGGCCCTCGCCATTGTCGCGGTCGATCGAGACGCCAGGCAGGCGCTGCAGCGATTCCGCCAGATTGTTGTCGGGGAAATCGGCGATATCCTCGGCATTGATCGAATCGATCTGCACCGATGCGTCGCGCTTCTCGACGATCGAGGTGCGCAGCGACGCGCGATAGCCGGTGACGATGATGTCGGCGGCGGTCGCATCGTCCGCTACCGGCGCTTCCCCCTGCCGTGCGGCGGGCGCGGCGGCGTCCTGCGCATAGGCGGTGCCGCTGCCGGCGATGGCCAACGCCAGTCCCGATACTCCCAGGAAATCCATCTTGCGAACCATCATCATCGTCCTCCCCAGACATTCTATTTTGGAAACCGGTGTCATCACCGCGTCAGAAAATCGAGATACGCCTCGAGACTGGTTCGTCCGTCGGCAGGACGGACGCGGTTCCCGTCGGCGCGTCGCGGGTTCAGTCCGTTCGCGCGTTCCCACGCATCGGCCATGCCGTCGCCGTCGCTGTCGCGGGCCGGCGTGCCGCCGCGCAGGGTCGGCCAGCCGCCGGCATCCGCCTCGGTATCGATCTGGCGCCCGGTACGGCGACGCACGCCGTCGATGACGGCCAGATCGACGGCGTCGCGCACCTTGCTGGCGCCGGCCCGTGCCAGCACCCGATCCGCCGCCGTGGCGGCCGGTTCGGCGGCGATCGGCGGCATGTCGATCGGCGCGGCCAGACGGTAGGCACCGCCGGTTTCGCCCGACACCAGCGACCAGGGATCGGACGGCACCCGGCCATCCATGCTGTTGCCGGCGAACCACGCGCGGGCGTGACGGTTGCTTTCGGCGAAGGCGATCCGCCCCTTGCTGTCGGGGCCGGGCAGATAGGTGTTGGCGACGAAATTATACCGCGCGACGCTTTCGGTATCGGCGTTGTAGCCCGACCGGCCGCCGCCCCAGTTGTAGAAGACGTTGTTGCGAAAGTCGAAATCCGCCCCGCGCGGATCGGCGTCGAACCGGGCGTAATTGCCCGGGCGCGGCATGCGCGCGGCATGGTTGGCCCACAGATTGTGGTGGAAGCTCATCCGCGACCCGCGTCCGCCGCGCACGAGGCTGCCATAGCCATGGTCGCCCTTCATATGGCCGGCGCGGCGCAGCGAGTCGGCGATCACGCTCCATTGCACGGTCAGGTCGCCGATGCTGTTGGCGGGATCGCGGTAGTTGGCGGAGGCCGACAGCGTCTCGTCTACCGACCAGCTGGCCGACACATGGTCGAGGATGATCCGCGTCCCGCCGCTGATCCAGATGGCGTCGCCCTGCGTCTTCGACGCCGCGCCCAACCGCGAGCGGATGTAGCGGACGATCACGTCGCTGGCGGCGATCTGCAACGTCTGGTCGCGCAGGGTGATGCCGTCACCGGGTGCAGTCTGGCCGGCGATGGTGATGCGATCGTTGCGGACGACCAGCGGCGAGCGCAGGGCGATGGTGCCGGCCACGTCGAAGACGACGGTACGCGGCCCGGCAGCGTCGATTGCCGCGCGCAGGCTGCCCGGTCCGGCATCGGCGAGCGTGGTGACGCGGATGACCCGTCCCCCGCGACCGCCGGCAGCGAAGCGCCCCGCCCCTTCGGCTCCCGGAAACGCCACCACCTGACCGGCGGCAGGCACAGCCACGACGGCAGCGGCCAGCGATGCGACCACGATGGTCGTCGGCGATGCGAACATCCTCGTCTCTCCTGCTCGTCCCTGCGCCTCGTTGATCGGGCAACATTGGAAACCGGTGTCATTACGAAGGTTAGCGGTAACCTTGTCAACCCCGACAATCGCTTGCAGCCAATTTTACCCGCGATCGCTCGCGCCGCGGGCGAGCACGTCGTAGCCGCCGACGCTGCGTTCGTCGTCGATCACCCGCCCCTCGCCCGATCGCAGCTGCGCGACGATCCGGCGGTCGACGGCGTCGCGATCCCATGGGCGTGCGCCGGCACGCGCGCCGACCAGCGCCTCGACCCGATCGGCGGGCAGTCGCTGCAACCCGGCCGGCCAGACGACCGGCCGCGGGCGATCGAGGATCCGCGGCGTGCGTTCGGTCGGGATGATCCGGATCGGCCGCATCGGCCGGCCATCGGCATGATGTACGTGGTTGTCGGCCATGTGCAGGCCGAGGTCGCCATCGCCCTCGACGATCAGGAACGGCAGGTCGGCGCGCGTCGACCGCCCGCCGCGCACGACGTTGCCGACGATGCTCATTTCGCCGGTGACATACGGACGGTCGCCCCATTCGAAGCCGTTCAATGCGTAATGGATGCAGCGATTGCCGGGATCGTAGATCAGGTTGTTGACGCAGGCGACCTGCGCCCCGCCCTTCACCAGCGGATGGCGTTCGTAATTATGCGCATAGAGGTTCTGGGCGACGAGGATCCCGGTGGTGTTGTCGTGGATCAGCGAACCCTTGCTGTGTTCGCCCTTTGCGTGCGACGCGTTCGACAGCCCCTCCGCAACGATGTTGCGGGTAAGCGAGATGTTGCGCGAGGTGTGGGCGCGCCAGTCGGCAACGCCGTCACCACCGGCGAAGCGCGGTCCTGATGCCGACAGATTCTCGTCCGTCGCCCATGCGAACGAGCATTGGTCGATGATGACGTCGTGCGCGGCGGTGCAGGACAGGCCGTCGACTTCCCATCCGCTGCGCGGCGCGGCGCCATCGGCCCCCGCCCGCACGCGGATATGGCGGATGACGACGTCATGGGTCGCGACCGAGAGGCCGCCGCGGATCAGGGTGATGCCCGGGGACGGCGCGGTTTCGCCCGCGATGGTGACGAACGGGTTGCGCAGGTGCAGCGTCGTGCGGCCGAGGTCGATGATACCGGCCACCGCGAAGGTGATGCGGCGCGGCCCCGATGCCGCCAGCGCCTCGGCAAGGCTGCCCGGACCGCCGGGCGCGAGCGTCGTGACGATCAGCGTACGCCCGCCATCGCCGCCGCGCGTCGCGGTCCAGCCGGGCAGCCGGTCGTCCGCCGCAGCGGACAGCGGCACGGACAAGCCGGCGGCCGAAGCGGCGAGCGGGACGGCGACGATCTGTCGGCGGGTCAACTGCATGGCGCTATCCGATATGATGAAGGCCGAAACCGCACTGTCGCGCACCGCGAAGGACCATCGATGCGGCGGGTGACGGGATCGACCCGACGAATGATGCTGTCCTTATGGGTAAACCGGTCACCCCACGCTGTCTATCGCTGGCAATTGTTTTTATTAGAGAAAATACGTTGCGCAAATGGATAATCGGTAGCAATTATCGGGCGTTGCGCGAACGAGCCGAACGCGATCGGCCAGAACAGCGCGCAGCGGGAGAGCGCGGATGCGGCAGTCGATCGAAGTGAATCGTCGGGAAGCGGTATCGCTGGTGGCAGGGCTGACCGGCCTTGCCGCGGCGGGGGGCGTGTCGGCCCGCGCTGGCGATCGTCCTGCCCGACCGGGCGATGCGCTGCTATGGTATGCGCAGCCCGCGGCGTCGTGGGTCGAGGCGCTGCCGGTCGGCAACGGGCGGATCGGCGCGATGGTGCATGGCGGGACCACGACCGAATATCTGCAGCTGAACGAGGACAGCTTCTGGACCGGCGGGCCCTATGATCCGGCCAGTCCCGAAGCACTGGCCGCGCTGCCCGAGGCGCGGCGGCTGATCTTTGCCGACCGCTTCACCGAAGCGGTCGAACTGATCGGGGCGAAGGTGATGGCGCGGCCGTTGCGGCAGATGTCCTATGGCACGTTCGGATCACTGGTGATCGGCCCGGTCGACGCGGCCGGGCCGCGGCCCGCGCGTTCGCCCGGCGGCCTTGCCAGCGCGGTGACGCCCGACGTTCCCGCCGCCCTCCTGCCCGGCTATCGTCGCGAACTCGACCTCGACCGGGGCGTGGCGACCGCGCGGTGGCGCGACGGCGGCGTGGGCTATCGCCGCGAGGTGCTGGCCTCCGCCGTCGACCAGGTGATCGCGGTGCGGATGACCGCCGGGCGCGCCGGGGCGATCACGACCGCATTGTCGTTCGACACGCCGCTCAAGCGCTGGAGCGTCGCCGCCGATCCGGGCGAACTGGTCCTGTCAGTCCGCAACGACGCGGCGCACGGGATCGACGGCGCGCTGCGCGGCGAGGCACGGGTGCGGGTCCGCGCGCCCGGCGGCACGATCCGCGCCGAGGGCGATCGGCTGATCGTCACCGGCGCCGACGAACTGGTGCTGCTGATCGCGATGGCGACCAGCTATCGCCGGTTCGACGACGTGACCGGCGATCCGACCGCGATCACCGCTGCGCAGATCGCCCGCGTCGCGGACAAGTCGTTCGATCGCATCGCCGCCGATGCGCGCGCGGATCATCAGGCGTTGTTCCGGCGCTGCTCGATCGATCTCGGCCGCAGCGCGGCGGACCGGCTGCCGACCGATCGCCGGATCCGTGCCGGCGAGAGCGGCAAGGACCCGGCGCTCGCCGCGCTGTATTTCAACTATGCCCGCTACATGCTGATCGCCTGTTCGCGGCCGGGCAGCCAGCCGGCGAACCTGCAGGGGCTGTGGAACGACGCGACCAACCCGCCCTGGGGCAGCAAATACACCGTCAACATCAACACCCAGATGAACTACTGGATCGCCGAGCCCGCAGCGCTGCCCGAATGTGTCGCGCCGCTGGTGGCGATGGTACGCGACCTGGCGGTGACCGGCGCGCGCACCGCCCGAACGATGTACGGCGCCCGGGGCTGGGTGTGTCACCACAATACCGACCTGTGGCGCGCGACCGCGCCGATCGACGGCGTCAATTTCGGCATGTGGCCGACCGGCGGGGCGTGGCTGTGCACCCATTTGTGGGACCATTACGATTATGGCCGCGACCGGGCGTATCTCGCCTCGGTCTATCCGTTGCTGCGCGGGTCGGCGCTGTTCTTCCTCGATACGCTGGTGCGCGATCCGGGGACCGGGTTCATGGTGACGAACCCGTCGATCTCGCCCGAAAACAACCATGGGCCGGGCGGCGCGCTGTGTGCGGGGCCGACGATGGACATGGCGATCCTGCGCGACCTGTTCACCCAGACCGCCGCCGCCGCCGCGATCCTCGGGCAGGACGCCGATCTCGCGCAGGCGATGACGGCGATGCGCGATCGATTGGCCCCGTTCCGGATCGGCGCGCAGGGACAGTTGCAGGAATGGCAGCAGGACTGGGACGCGCGCGCACGCGATCCGCATCATCGTCACGTCAGCAACCTCTATGCCGCCTTCCCCTCGCGCCAGATCGATGCCGAACGCACGCCCGCGCTGGCGGCGGCGGCGCGCCGCTCGCTCGACCTGCGCGGCGACGAGGCGACGGGTTGGGCGACGGCCTGGCGGATCGCGCTGTGGGCGCGGCTGCGCGACGGGAACCGGGCGCATGACATCCTGCGCTTCCTGATCGGGCCGAAGCGCACCTATCCCAACATGTTCGACGCGCATCCGCCGTTCCAGATCGACGGTAATTTCGGCGGCGCGGCGGCGATCGCGGAGATGCTGCTGACGGCGGACGGCGACACGATCCGCCTGCTGCCCGCGCTGCCCGACGCATGGCCCGACGGCGCGTTTCGCGGGTTGCGCGCGCGGGGTGGCTACACGGTCGACCTTACGTGGCGAAAGGGTCGGTTGCGCGACGTCGCGGTGGAGGGCGTCGTCGCCGGCCGCTGCACCCTCGCCCATGGCACGGCGACCACGACGATCGACATCGTTCCGGGGCGGCGGGTCCGGCTGTCGGAGGCGGCGTTCCGCGGCTGACGAGGCACGCATCCCGGCAGTTCTCAACCGGCTGCGGCGTGGCTACAACGGGGGCATGGAAGCACCGGACCGAATCCGGCGGGTCGTGATTCTCGGCGGGGGGACCGCCGGTTGGATGACGGCGGCCGCGCTGTCGCGCAGTTTCGGCGAGACCGTCGCGGTGACGCTGCTGGAATCGGAAGCGATCGGCACGGTCGGTGTCGGCGAGGCGACGATCCCGACGATCCACTGGTTCAACGAGCTGGTCGGGCTCGACGAGTCCGAATTCCTGCGCGCGACGAAGGCGACGTTCAAGCTGGGCATCGAGTTCGTCGACTGGACCGCGCCCGGCCACCGCTATTTCCACCCGTTCGGCCAGTTCGGCCCGGCCCTGCCCGGCGTCGCGTTCCACCATCGCTGGCTCAAGGCGCAGGCGGACGGGCTGGACGTGCCGCTCGACGCACTGTCGCTGGCGGCGCAACTGGCGGCGCAGGGACGCTTCGCCGCGCCGGCGGGCGACGCGCGTTCGATCCTGTCGACGCTCGGCTATGCCTATCATTTCGATGCCGGCCTCTACGCCGCCTATCTGCGCCGGTTGAGCGAGGCCGGCGGCGTCACGCGGGTCGAGGGGATGCTGCGCCATGTCGAGCGCGACGGCGAGACAGGCTTCGTCACCGCGCTCGTCACCGAACGCGGCGAACGGATCGCGGGCGACCTGTTCATCGACTGCTCCGGGTTTCGCGCGTTGCTGATCGGCGGGGCGCTGGGCGAGGGCTATGAGGACTGGTCGCACTGGCTGCCGTGCGACCGCGCGGTGGCGGTGCCGTGCGCGCGCGTCGCGGCGACGACCCCCTATACCCGTTCGACCGCGCGGGCGGCGGGGTGGCAATGGCGCATCCCGTTGCAGCATCGCACCGGCAACGGCTATGTCTATGCCGGCCGCTACCTGTCCGACGACGAGGCGGCGGCGACGCTGCTGGCGAATCTCGACGGAGAGGCGCTGGCCGAACCGAGGCTGCTGCGCTTCACGGCGGGCACGCGACGGCGACCGTGGCGCGACAACGTCGTCGCGATCGGGCTGTCGTCGGGGTTCCTCGAACCGCTCGAATCGACCAGCATCCACCTGATCCAGAGCGGCATCGCCAAGCTGCTGACGCTGTTCCCCGACCGCGGCTGCGATCCGGCGCTGGCCGACCGGTTCAACACCGTGTTCGCGCGCGACATGGACGGGATCAAGGACTTCCTGATCCTGCACTATCACGCGACCAGCGGCCGCGACGAACCGCTGTGGCGGCATTGCCGGACGATGGCGCTGCCCGAAACGCTGGTCGCGCGCGAGGAACAATATCGCCGTTCGGGGCGGCTGATCCTCGATGCGGACGAACTGTTCCGCGAGGCGAGCTGGCTGGCGGTGCTGAACGGCCAGGGCATCACGGCGGCGGGCTACAATCCGCTCGCCGATACGATCGACGCCGCGACCAACCGCGCGCAGGTGTGCCAGATCGCCGAGGTGGTGGCGCGCGCCGCGCCGACGCTGCCGCTGCACGATGCGGCGCTGGGCGAACGGATCGGGACGGCGTGACCGCGCCGGACATCGTGGCGCGCCGGATCGGCGCCGAACGACAGCCGATCGCGGTCATCGACCATTTCCATCCCGATCCGGATGCGCTGCGCCGCTTTGCGCAGGCCGCGACCTTCGGACCGGCGCGCAACCATTATCCCGGCGTGCGTGCCGACCTGCCGCCCGGATATTTCCATGACGTTCGACCGGCGCTGACGACCGTACTGGCACAGGTGTTCGGCCATCGCGGCGGGATCGCGCTGCTCGATGCCAGCCTTTCGCTGGTGACGACCCAGCCCGACCGGCTGTCGATCGAACAGCGGCTGCCGCATTTCGATGCGGTCGATCCGGCGCGGATCGCGCTAGTCCATTATTTGGGCGACGATCAGGGCGGCACCGCCTTCTACCGCCACCGCGCTACCGGGTTCGAGACGATCGATGCCGCGCGGGCGCCGGGCTATCTGGGCGCGGTATCGCGGGAGGTCGCCAGGCAGGCGCCGCCGCCCGCCTATATCGCCGGGTCGACGGCGCAGTTCGAACAATTGTCGACGATCGAGGCGCGGTGCAACCGAGCGGTCGTGTATCGCAGCGCGCTGCTGCACAGCGGGGCCATTGCGCCGGACGCGACGCTCGGCGACGATCCGGCGCGGGGGCGGCTGACGGTGACGGCGTTCCTGCTGCTGACGTAGGCTGGAATGGACGTCATCCCAGCGCAGGCCGGGAACTCCCGGTGATGGCACGCAGCAGGCGCCGATGGAGACCCCAGCCTTCGCTGGGGTGACGTCGTCCGGTCGAACGCTACCGCATCGTGCGCGGTGGCCGTACCGCCAGATAGACGGTGCTCCACAGCTGCGCGGCGTTGGATTCGTCGACGTCCTGCTTGCCTGCGCCGAACGCCACGACCTGATATCGGCCGCCCGTGTACGCCCATGACCACAGCTCGGAGCTTTGCGTCGCGCGCGTCGCGTTGATCGCGCGCCACAGGGTCGCCTGCGCCCGCGTCAGTACCGCGCGCGTCGCGGGCGGCAGGTCGCGACGGGCGAGCTGGCGTTCGAGGCCCGTGGCGAACAGCGCCTGCTGCCACGACCATACCACCGCGCCGTGATAGGCCGCCGGGGTGAAGCGCGCCTGCACCGTGGCGTCGGTCTGCGCGGCGTTGGCGACCAGCATGCCGATATCCGTCATCAGCCCGGCGGGGAACGGACGCATCGCGGCGGTGACAAAGGTTTCGAGATCGGCCGCCGACGGTTCGGCGAACATCAGCGCGAAGCCTTCGTCGGAGTTGACGATCGGAATCGGCCGCCCGCCATCGTCGAGCGCGATCGCATGGAACGTCAGCGGCGCGGTGCCGAGCGACGCCACCGCCGGGCCGGCGGGGATGCCGAGGCTGCGGGCATACCCCTCGATCCGCGGCTTCGCCTGCGCAGTCGGCAGCGACACCCGGAACAGCGCCGGCGCGCGAGTGCGCCAGACGGTCGCCATCGCTTCCGCGCGCGCCAGCGCGGTGCGGTCCTCCGCGGTCAGATAGCGGTCGAGCAGCCCGGCGCGCAGCAGGCGCCCGGCCGATTCGAGCGCGGCGGGCACGAACACCGCGTTGACGTCATAGGCATAGCGGCCACGCCCCAGCCCTTCCTCGCTGTCACGCCACTGGCCGGTCAGCCGCCCCTTGCCGATCGCGACCAGCCGCTTCGGGTCGGGACGATCGGCGAACGGTCGCGCGGTATCGAGGACGAAGCGCAGGTTGCGGACCAGCGCCTTGCCGGCGGGCGCGGTGGTGCCGGGGACGCCTTCGCTGACCATCGGCCTGGCGAGAAAGGCGCGGGCGGCGGCGGGGGTGCCGTGGTCGAGGAGATAGGCGGCGGCGACGGGCGCGAGCATATAGTCGTCGTCGACCATCGCGTAGTCGAGCACCGCCGCATCGCCGCTGCCGCCATGCTGGCGGCGGTCGACGACGGCGAACTCGCCGATCCCCTCCTCATGCGCGACATCGCCGCGCGCATCGAGCCGGGCGAGGACCGAGCCCAGCCCCGCCTCGATCGCCTGCGGTTGCAGCACCGGCATCAACAGCCGCAACGACATCAGCGTGTCGCGCCCGAAATAGGTCTGGAACCGCCACGACCCGGCGAGGAATTTCTCGCGATAGCTGAGGAAACGCAACGCGTTGCGCGCGCCCGGATCGTTGGCGGCGCGGGCGTTGAGCAGTTCGTTCGGCGCAAGGCCGGTCAGCGGCGTCTCGCCGCTCGACGCGGTGATTTCCATGCGGATCGCCCGGCCGGCATCGGCGACGATCGCGCCGCGGCGGATACTGCCCGACAGCAGCCGGACCTGCAGCAGGTAACCGGGCTTGCCGTCGAGGCGCGGGCGGCTCCAGCGGATGGTATTGCCGGCGATCACCGGATCGACCGCGACCTCCTTCGGAAAGCGGCCGACCGACTGATAGTCGCGCAGGAAGCGGATGCTGGACAGCACCGCCTGCCTGATGCGCAGTTCGGGCGCGTCGATGCTGGCGATGGTGACGATCGACGGCTGCGGTCCGGCGATACCGGGCGCGGTGGTCGGACGCGGCGGCTGTTCCAGCCGCCACGTGGCGGCGCGCGTCAGGGGTGCGAACCACAGCCCGACGCCGCTATTGCCCGCCGGGAACGCGACGAGGATGCGCGGATCGGTGCCGTTGCGCAGCAGCAGGTGCGCGGCGACCGGCCCTTCGCGGACGAAGGCGTTGAGGTTCTGTCCCTCGGTCAGCTGATAGGCCAGTTCGGGGGCCTTTGCCGGGCGCTGCGCCACCGCCAGTCCCGTTCCCGCCAGCATCGCGCCCGCCAGCATCCACCGCACCACGGTCTTCATGCGCCACCTCGTCACGAAAAAGCCAGGGTGTCGCGGGTTCGCCGCGACACCCCGATGGTCAGAAGCGGAACGTCAGCGTCCCGCCATAGGTCGGGCCGACGATCCCGCGGGCATAGAAGAAGCCGTCGGTGATCGCCTGCGTCTGACCCTGTCGCGGGTTGCCCTCGGTCAGGCCGACGACGTCGAACACGTTGTCGGCGTTCAGGTTCAGCTGGACCCGCTGGCTGAGGTTCAGGTTAACGCCGATCCCGGTCACGCCGTAGCTGGGCAGCGCGATGCCGTTGCCGTTGTCGGCGAAGATCTTGCCGACGAACTTGTAGCGGGCATAGATGTCGCCGACCCCATTGGGCAGCGTCAGCGTGGGCAGGATGGTGAACAGCTGCGCCGGGGTGCGCTCGGGGCGATTGCCCTCGAACCCCGCGCCCTGATCGACGCCGTCGAGTTCGAGGTTGAGCAGCTGCGGATCCTGGAACACGCCCTGGAAATCGACCGAGAACCACGTCGTCGGCCGCACCACGAAGTCGATCTCGACGCCCTTGGTCCGCAGGTCGGCGTTCAGATTCTGCTGCTGCGATGGGTTGGTCGGGTTGGCGAAGTTGTAGTTCTGGTTGTCGAAATTGGTGCGGAAGACGGTCGCCGAGCCCGAGAACCACCGGCCATATTGATAGCGCACGCCCGCTTCGTAGAGCTCGATCGTGGTGATCGGATCGACATTGTTGGTCTGGAACCCGTTGGCATAGCGGGCATAGACCGAGAAGTTGGGGGTCAGCAGATAGTTCGCGCCGACCGTCCACGACGCCTTGCGCTGGGTCCGCTGGCGCACCGCATAGGTCCCGTCGAAGCTGGACCCGACATTGCGCACCACGCCGCCGACGCCCGCTGGCACCGGCTGGTTCACGGCCAGCGTATTGCCGTCGCGCGCGGTCGCATCGTCGCTTTCCCAGCGCACGCCGCCGTCGATGCGCAGGTCGCCGATCGCGACCTCGTCGTTGACGTAGAGCGACACCGCCGAATCCTTGCGGTCGCGGATGCCCGCGCCCCAGTCGCCATAGGAGACGAGGCCGTTGTCCGACAGCGTGCCGATCACGTTGTTGCCGGCATCGAGCGCGACGATGTCGTAGATGTCGCTGTTGGTCTGCACGCCGTTGACGACGCTGGCGGTCGCCGACTGGTCCTGCGACCGCTTGACGTTGTAGTACATCACGCCCGCGGTCAGCGAGTTCTTGAAGCTGCCGGTATCGACTTCCCAGCGCCCGCCGACATTCGCGCCGAAGTCGCGCCCGTCGATATAGTCGTGGTTGAGCACGGTGCGCTGGAGGAAGCCGTTGCCGTTCAGCGCGCCCAGCTCCGCGGTCTGGTTCTGGCCGAGGACCACGCCGGTGCGCAGGTTCTTGATCCCGAAGCGCACCGTGTTGGGGAAGGCCCGCGCGCCCAGCGTCAGCAGGTCGTTGATCGGCGAACTGGCACCGGGCGTCAGATAGTTCTGCGCGGTGGTCAGCCCGGCGTTACCCGTGCCCGAACCGGGGAACAGGCCGTTGAAGTCGTAGGAATATTTCAGGTAGCGGGCATGCGCGAACAGGTCGATCGAGTCGCTGAGCGGCTTTTCGATGTCGAAACGGACCTGCGCGATCTTCGCCTTGATCCCGTCGCGATAGCGGAATTCGCGGAAGCCGCCGGGATGGGCGAAGGTCGATACCGGCACCGCGATGTTGGCGAAGGCGTCGCCGCCGACATTGCCGTCCTGCGTGTCGAGGCCGGGAATGCCGCGCACCTTTCCACCGTCGAAGCGGTACGGCATCGTCGCGTAATACGCGTTCTCGACATCGCCGCCCTTGGCCGACAGCCGCGCATAGCCGCCGTCGTCGAAGCGATATTCCAGCATCCCCTTCAACCGCCAGCCGGCATAGTCGAACGGGTTTTCACGCACGCCCGGGCTCGACTGGATATAACCGCCGACGTTGAAGGCGAGGTTTTCGCTCAGCGGCTGCGAATAATAGAATTCGCCGCGCTTCATGCCGTAATTGTAGGCGCTGACGCGCGCGGCCCCTTCGGCTTCCTTGAAGTTCGGGCGGCGGGAGATGAAGTTGATCGTCGCGCCTGCGCCGTTGACGGTCAGCACGCCCGACGAACCGCCCTTGACCGCTTCGAGGCGATCGATGGTCAGGTCCTGGTCGAAGAAGAAGTCGGCGCCGCCGCCGCCGTACAGGATCGGCATGCCGTCCTCTTCCAGCTGGACGAAGCGCTGGCCGCCGCCCTGAAGCCCACGGACCGAATAGTTGTTCGACACCTGTCCTGCGGTCGCCTCGACGAAGATGCCGGGCACCAGTTCGAGCATGTCGGCGGTCGAACGCGGCGCGCGGCGATCGATGTCGGCGCGGTCGGCCAGCGTGATGTCGGCCGATGCGGTGATGAGCGGGCGATCGCGCGTCGTCGTGCCGGTGACGACGATCACGTCCTGCGCATCGTCGTCGGCCGTCGCGGGCGCGGCGTCGGCCGCCGGCGGGGGCGCAGCCGGTGCAGTCTGTGCCGAAGCGGCGACCGGCAGCAACGCGGCGCCGGCCAGCAACGCCGCACGCGCGCCGCGGCGGTTGAATGTCAGCATGATCCTCTCCACTCCATGATCGTCGCCCCGGTATGCCGGGAACAGGTTACAGCTAGACCCCGGGCTATGTTGCTGCAATCATGGTATACAGGTCGATGACGTATCGTGCCGGCATGTGGCGATCGGGCAACATGCGGCGTTCGGGAGCGTCCGCGAGGAGAGGCTTGTGTGCGATGACCGGCAGGCCGATCCGCGGCACCTTAGCGAGATCGATCGACCCGCGACGCGTCGTCACGCCGGCCCCGTTCCGGGATCGGCCGTGCAGCGCAGTCCGTCGCCCAGGGCTTCGTCCGCATCGCTTGCCGCGCCGTGGATTCGGGAACGGGTCCGGGATGACGAAAGGCGCGCCCGGGACCGGCGGAACTGCGGCGCGGGCGTCAGCCGTCGGGAGATGCTGGTCGGCGCCCTGCTGGCCGGCACCGCCACGCTGCTGCCGCCAGTGGCGCGCGCGGCATCGGCACGGGTCGAGTCGCTGATCGCGCGCATGACGCTGGCGGAGAAGGCGGGGCAGCTCAGCTGCTTCAACGACGAGATCCGCCCGGTCGGCGCGGTGTTCAATCCGGTGGTCGATCCGCGCGGGGCCGAGGCGATGCTGGCCGATATCCGCGCCGGCCGGATCGGCATGCTCTTCAACGGGTACGGCGTGGCGGGTGCCCGGCGGGCGCAGGCGGCGGCGCTGGAAAGCCGGCTGCGCATCCCGCTGGCCTTCGCCGCCGACGTGCTGCACGGCTGTCGCACGATCTTTCCGATCCCGCTGGCCGAGGCGGCGGCGTTCGACCCCGACCTGAGCACCCGCGCGGCGCGCGCGGTGGCGCGCGAGACGAGCGCGGGCGGCATCCACTGGACGTTCGCGCCGATGGTCGACGTCGCGCGCGACCAGCGCTGGGGCCGGGTGGCGGAGGGCGCCGGCGAGGACGTGCTGCTCAACCGCCTGCTGGCCGCAGCGCGGGTAAGGGGGTTTCAGGGGGCGGACCTGACGCGGCCCGACGCGTTGCTTGCGACGCCGAAGCATTTCGTCGGCTACGGTGCGGTGCGCGGCGGCATGGAATATGCCGCGGTCGACATGAGCGCGGCCGAACTGCGCGAGACGTTCCTGCCGCCGTTCGTCGATGCCTTCGCCGCCGGGGCCGGCGCGACCATGGCGTCGTTCACCGATTTCGGCGGCGTGCCGGTCAGCGCCAACCGGCCGCTGCTGACCGACCTGCTGCGCGGTGAACTGGGGTTCGACGGGGTGTGCGTGTCGGATTACGATGCGGACCGCGAACTGATCGCGCACGGTATCGCCGCCGACGAGGCCGATGCCGCGCGCCTCGCCCTCCTTGCCGGGATCGACATGTCGATGCAGAGCGGGCTGTTCGTCCGGCACCTCCCCGCGCTGGTCGAAAGCGGCCGGGTGCCGATCGCGGCGGTGGATCAGGCGGTGCGGCGGGTGCTGACGCTCAAGGAGCGGCTGGGGCTGTTCGACGATCCGTACCGCTCGCTCGACCCGCGGGCCGAGCGGCGCGAGACGGGCAGCGCGGACATCCGGCGGATGGCGCGCGAGGTCGCGACCCGGTCGATCGTGCTGTTGCGCAACGACGGCGACCTGCTGCCCCTGCCCCGTGCCGGCAGGCGCATCGCGCTGATCGGACCGTTCGGGGCGGACAAGGCCCATCTGAACGGGCCGTGGTCGTTCGCGGGCGATGCGAAGGACGGGATCGACGTGGCGAGCGGACTGCGCACGGCGATGGCCGACCCGGCGCTGCTGGTCGTCGAACCCGGCAGCGGCGTGACCGACGCGCTGCCCGGCGGGATCGACCGCGCCGTCGCCGCAGCCCGCGCGGCCGATGTGGTGCTGCTGGCGATCGGCGAGGGCGGCGACATGTCGGGCGAGGGCAACAGCCGGACCGAGATCGTCGTGCCCGCCGTGCAGCAGGCGCTGGCCAATGCGGTGGCGACGACGGGCAAGCCGGTCGTCGTGCTGCTGCGCCATGGCCGGGCGCTGGCGCTGCGCGGCGCGGTGCGCGACGCCCCGGCGTTGCTGGCGACGTGGTTCCTCGGGCAGCAGACCGGGCCGGCGGTCGCCGACATCCTGTTCGGGATGGTCGAGCCGACCGGGCGGCTGCCGGTCAGCTTTCCCCTGGCGAGCGGGCAGCAGCCCTGGTCGTACGACCGGCGCAGTACCGGACGACCCGCGCCCGACGCCGAGCCGATGGCGCCGGGGCGCAGCCGATGGCGCGACGTCCCCGACCGCGCGCTGTACCCGTTCGGGTCGGGCATGGGCTATACCCGCTTCGCGCTGTCCGACCTGTCGACGCCGGCGGTGGTGGCGATCGGGGCGGACGTGCCGGTGTCGGTGCTGGTCCGCAACACCGGCAGGCGGGCGGGGACGGCGCTGGTGCGGATCGACCTGCACGACCGCGTCGCCAGCCGCACGCGGCCGATACGCCAGATGAAGGCGTTCGCGCGGGTGACGCTGGCGGCAGGCGAGGAACGCCGGATCGAGCTGCGGATCGCGGCCCGGGAGCTGGC
This sequence comes from Sphingomonas sp. 2R-10, assembly GCF_030062225.1. Lineage (NCBI taxonomy): Bacteria > Pseudomonadati > Pseudomonadota > Alphaproteobacteria > Sphingomonadales > Sphingomonadaceae > Sphingomonas > Sphingomonas sp. 2R-10. The sequence continues at coordinate 49,609 of NZ_JASCXF010000009.1, read as the reverse complement.
GCTGATTGCGGGCGACGGACGCTGGCGGGTCGAGCCGGGCGCGTTCGACCTGTGGGCGGTGGCGGGCGACGGCGTGGAGGTGCGGGGCGGTTTCGAGGTACGGTGACCCCCGGCAGCTTCCGGCCATCCGATGTCGCCGCGGCGTATCACGCCGGCTCATCGAAAAATGGCGCACCCGAAGGGATTCGAACCCCTGGCCTCTGCCTTCGGAGGGCAGCGCTCTATCCAGCTGAGCTACGGGTGCTTGGCCGTGAAGGCACGCGCCTAGCAAAGGTCGCGCGGCATTGCCAGCCGTTTCAGTCTGCGGACACGGCCTTTTGCTTAGGGGGCGGCGTTTTGGGGCGAAAGGCGCACAGGTCGGCGACCGGGCAGCGCCAGCATTCGGGGCGGCGCGCCTTGCAGGTGTAGCGGCCGTGCAGGATCAGCCAGTGGTGCGCGTGCAGGCGGAACGGGCGGGGGACGACGCGTTCCAGCACCGCCTCGACCGCGTTCGGGGTCTTGCCGCGCGCAAGGCCGGTGCGGTTCCCGACGCGAAAGATATGGGTGTCGACCGCGAAGGTCTCCGCGCCGAATGCGACGTTCATCACCACGTTGGCGGTCTTGCGTCCGACGCCCGGCAGCTTCTCCAGCGCGGCGCGGTCGGCCGGCACCTGTCCGCCGTGATCGGCGATCAGCGCCTCGCTGAGGGCGATGACGTTCTTCGCCTTGGTGTTGAACAGGCCGATGGTGCGGATATGGTGTTTCAGGCCGTCGAGGCCGAGCGCGACCATCCTTTCGGGCGTGTCGACGGTGGCGAACAGCGCGCGTGTCGCCTTGTTCACGCCGGCGTCGGTCGCCTGCGCCGACAGCACGACCGCGACGAGCAGGGTATAGTCGTTGACCGATTCGAGTTCGGTTTCGGGGTGCGGATTGTCCTCCGCCAGCCGCCGGAAGAATTCGAAGACGTCCGCCTTCTTCAAACGCCGAGCACCGCGTCCATCGTGTAGCGGCCCGCCGGCGCGCTCGCCAGCCACAGCGCGGCACGCACCGCGCCGCGGGCGAACAGCGCACGGCCGTCGGCGCGGTGGCCCAGTTCGATCCGCTCGCCCTCGCCCGCGAACACGACCTGATGGTCGCCGACGACGGTGCCGCCGCGCAGCGAGGCGAACCCGATCGTGCCGGCGGCGCGCGCACCGACCAGCCCGGCGCGCCCGATCACGCCGCTGTCGGACAAGGTCGTCCCCAGCCCTTGGGCCGCGGCATCGCCCAGCATCAGCGCGGTGCCCGACGGCGCGTCGACCTTCAGCCGATGGTGGCTCTCGACGATCTCGATATCCCAGTCGGGGCCGAGCCGACGCGCGGCATCGCGTACCAGCCGCGACAGCAGCGCGATGCCGAGCGAGGTATTGCCGGTCTGCAGCACCGCGACGTCGGCGGCCGCCGCATCGATCATCGCATGGTGACGGTCGCTCAATCCGGTCGTGCCGATGACGATCGGCGTCGTGGCGGCGCGCGCGGCGGCGAGATTGCCCTCCAGCGCGGCAGGCGACGAAAAGTCGACGAGAACGTCGGCGCGCGCGGCCAGATCGGCCAGATCGCCGCCCTGGTCGACGCCGCCGGCCAGCGTTTCCCCGATCCGTTCGATCTCGAGCTCGATCGCGCGTCCCATGCGGCCCTGCCAGCCGACGATACCGATGCTGGTCACTGATCCTCGCCCGATTTTCCGGACCGCCCGACGCGCCCCCGGCTCGTCCCGGTCCATGGCCCCGGCGACGGGGATGTGCAAGCGATTGTGGGGTACGATCCGCCCGGGATCAGCGCTCCACCGACGCGACCGGCGCCTCGGCATATTTCGGGTCGACCGGATCGAATTCGACCTGCGGGACGAAGGTACGCGAAGTCAATGCGACGTTGCCGAGGCCGGCAAGCTTGAACGTGCCGATCTTGAACAGCTTGGGCGCGCTGCCCGCGCGTTCGACCGTCACCGCATCGACATGCAGGTCGCCATGCCTGGTCCACAGCATGTGCGGGGCGAGGATCATGTCCATGTTGTTGTAGCGCACCGACAGGCAGATGCGCTGCATCAGTGCGAAGCGGATGATATCGCTCAGCGACGCGCGCTGCTGTTCCGCTTCGGCATCGGTCGCAGGTTCGGGCGGGGGGGCGGCGTCGTTGTGCATCGCAACATAGTAACGATCGCAACCCTCCGCAGCAAGGGGTCCGGCATCATCCGAAAGCCCATATCGCCATCAGCCGCCCCGGCGCGAAGGCGAACAGTCCCGGCACCACCATCGCCCCCAGGAACATGCCCACCAGCCGCCGCCGGTGCTGCGCGATCCGGCCGGAACGGGCCGAGGCGATCGCCGCCCATGCGGACACCAGCGTCAGCGGCACAAAGATGTGGATCCACGAAAAGCCGCCATGGTTGATATGGCGGATGAACAGCGCGCTGAGCGCCGTCGACACCATCAACCCCATCCAGATGCGACCGAGCAGCCGGTGGCGCGCCCCGCCCTTGCGGGTCAGCAGGATATACAGGCCGAGCGGCACGGCGGGCAGCACGCTGGCGAGATGGACGACGACCGCAACGTCGCGCGCGACCGGTGCCGCCGGCGCGAACCCGGTCGCGGCGCGCAACAGGGCGAGCAGGCTGAGCAGTCCCAGCGTCCCGCCGCCCGCGATCATCAGGCCGCGCAGGGCTGGCGAGACGTCGTGGGCCAGGCGGGCGGCGGGCATGGCGGCGGGTGCGGACATCATGGGCTTCCTGTAGCTGTGCAGCTGGTATCGCCGCCACCGCTGGACGACGCCCGCCCGCCGGCAAGCGATACTGCGCGGAACGGGCGCGGCGCATCGCCAATCGCGCAGCCGGCCCGTTCACGATGCGTGAATCGGCAGCGGGGTCTTTGGCAACCGGCCGTGTTCGCGCTATCCGGGACACTCCTGTCGTTCCCCGAGCCGCCAATGCCCGATGCCCGCCGATTGCTGATCGACCTGACGATCATGACCCTGGTCGGATCGCTGCTGGCGGTGCTCGGCCCGTTCGGCACCTTCGCGGTGCCGTTCGCGCTGCGGCTGGCCTATTGGGTGGGGATCGTGCTGGCCGGCTATGCGCTGTACCTGCCGGCGGCGGTGGTCGCGACCCGGCTGGCCCGGCGCATGGCGTTGCCCGAAGCGGCGCTGTGGGTGGCGGCGTGCATCGCGGCGACCGTACCGATGACGATCGTGACATGGGCGGTCGGCGGACTGTGGCATCCGCTGCACCCGCCGTCGGCGGAAGGGTGGCTCGGCAGCTATGCCCATGTCCTGGTCCTCGGATCGGCGATCACCTCGATCTTCTGGTTCCGGTGCCGGCGGGAGGGTGAGGCAACCGCCGTCCCGCCCGCCGGAACTGCCGCCGTCGCGCCGGCGATAGCCGCCCCGCCGACCCTGCCCGCGTTCCTCGACCGGTTGCCACCGCATCTGGGCCGCGACCTGATCGCGCTGGAGATGGAGGACCATTATGTCCGGGCGCATACCGCGGCAGGATCGACGCTGATCCTGATGCGGATGCGCGACGCGGTGGCCGAACTGGCCGCGGTCGACGGACGGCTGGTGCATCGCAGCTGGTGGGTGGCGCGCGCCCATGTCGCCGGCACCGCGCGCGACGGGCGCAACGTCCGCCTGATCCTGACCGGTGGGATCGAGGCGCCGGTGGCGCGCGGTCAGGCCGAGGCGTTGCAGGCTGCCGGGTGGCTGCAACGAACGGCGACGGTTTCATCGCGCGCCGCAATCGGCTAGGCGACAGGCGATCATGGGAAATCTATTCATCGTCATGGCTGGCGGCGCTGTCGGCGCTGGCCTGCGCCATCTGTTCGGGCGCTGGACGCTCGCGGTCTTCGGCCCCGGCTATCCGTGGGGGACGCTGGGCGTCAACCTGCTCGGCGGGCTGGCGATGGGGGTGCTGGTCGGCGTGCTGGCGCGCAGCGGCGGCGGCGAAGCGCTGCGCCTCTCGCTAGGCGTCGGCGTGCTGGGCGGGTTCACGACCTTTTCGGCGTTCTCGCTCGACATGGTGACGATGGTCGAACGCGGCGCAGTGGCGGGCGCGATCGGCTATGCACTGGTATCGGTGATCGGCGCGGCCGCGGCGCTGTTCGTCGGGCTGCAACTGACGCGGGGGGCGGCATGAGCGACAACGACGTTCGGCAATTCACGGTCGGGGCCGACGACGACGGCATCCGGCTGGACCGCTGGTTCAAGCGGCATCTGCCCGACACCAGCTTCAACATCGTCTCGCGCTGGGCCCGCACCGGGCAGCTGCGCATCGACGGCGGCCGGGCGCAGCCGGGCGCGCGCCTGTCGGCCGGACAGGTGCTGCGCGTGCCGCCGCCCGAATCGGCGGTCGTCGCACAGCCAAAGCCCAAGGCGGAGCGGGCGCCGCTGTCGGCCGAACAGACCGAGTTCGCGCAGAGCCTGGTCATCCACCGCGACAGGCAGGCGATCGTGCTGAACAAGCCGCCGGGCCTGGCGACGCAGGGCGGGACCAAGACCCACGACCATGTCGACGGGCTGCTCGACGCGTTGCAGTTCGACGGCGAAAGCCGGCCGAAGCTGGTCCACCGGCTGGACAAGGACACGTCGGGCGCGCTGCTGATCGCGCGGACGGCGCGCGCCGCGGCGTTCTTCGCCAAGTCGTTCTCGGGCCGCACCGCCAAGAAGGTCTATTGGGCGCTGGTCGTGGGCATCCCCGACATTTCGGACGGGATCGTCGACCTGCCGATCGCCAAGCAGCCGGGCACCGGCGGCGAGAAGATGCATGTCGACGAGGCGGAGGGCCAGCCGGCCCGGTCGCGCTACCGCGTGATCGAGCGCGTCGGCAACCGCGCGGCGTGGGTCGAATTGCAACCCTTTACCGGACGCACCCACCAGTTGCGCGTGCACATGTCGGCGATCGGCCATCCGATCGTCGGCGACGGCAAATATGGCGGACAGGCGGCGTTCCTGACCGGCGGGGTCAGCCGCAAGATGCACCTGCACGCGCGCCGCATCCGCATCGACCATCCCGATGGCGGACAGGTCGACGTGATCGCCGAGCTGCCGCCGCATTTCGCCGAGAGCATCGACCTGCTGGGTTTCGACCTGACGCTGGGCAACGCTATGATCGACGACGCGCCGCCGCCGGTGACGCGCGCCGACCTGAAGGCCAAGGCCAAGGCGCATGCCAAGACCTATCGCAAGGAGCGCCGCGGCGAACGGCGGTCGCGGGGCAGCCGCGACTGATGCACCCCGATGCAGCGTTTCGGATGACGGAGGATGCGGCGCGGGCGTTGGCGGCGATGCTGGACCCGATCGCCGGGTTCGAACTGATCCCGACCGCGTGGCGGGGCACCGCCAAGCTGAACCGGAACAAGCCCGCCGCGGTACGCGCGCGGGTGGCCGGGCGACTGGGCGATCATCCGCTGGCTGCATGGATGCGGATGTCATGACCCGGCTGGCGGTGTTCGATTGCGACGGGACGCTGGCCGACGGGCAGGCGAATATCTGCCTCGCCATGGCGCTGGCCTTTGCCGATGCCGGCCTGAGCGAACCCGATCCGCGCGACGTGCGGCGGATCGTGGGATTGAGCCTGCCGCAGGCGGTGGCGGCGCTGGTGCCCGGTAGCACGACGGCGCTGCACGAGACGGTGGCCGAGGGGTATAAGCGCCATTTCCGCGCGATGCGCAGCGACGGGCGGCTGGCCGAGGAACCGCTGTTCCCCGGCATCGTCGATGCGTTGACCGCGTTGTTGGACGGCGGATGGCGGCTGGGGGTCGCGACCGGCAAGTCCGATCGCGGGCTGTCATTGTTGCTGATCCATCACCGGCTGACGCAGCATTTCGTGACGTTGCAGACCGCGGACCGGCATCCGTCCAAGCCGCATCCGGCGATGCTGTTCGCGGCGATGGCCGAGGCGGGGGCACGGGCCGAGGAAACGGTGATGATCGGCGATACCGGGTTCGACATGGCGATGGCGGTCGCCGCGGACGCGCGGGCGATCGGCGTCACCTGGGGCTATCACGGGCCCGACGAACTGGTCGCCGCCGGTGCCGCGCGGCTCTGCGACGATGCCGCCACCCTCCCCGCCCTGCTGGAGCAGCCATGACCGAAGACGCGCTTGCCCGGAACCGCTGGCTGATCCTGGTCGCGATCCGCATCGCCACCGCCTGTGGCGCGGTGTTCGGCGTGGTGATGCTGGCACGTGCGCCCGATACCGGGATGCGGGTGCTGGGCGTCGCGATCGTGCTGTCGGCGCTGTACGCCATGGCGGTCGTGCCGCGCGGCCTGCTGACGAAGTGGCGCAGCCGGTGAAGCGGTTCTGGCGCGAGGTCGCGGTGACGGCCGGGGGTGGTATCGCGCTCGACGGGCGGCCGGTGCGCACCCCAGGGCGACTGCCGCTGGTGGTGCCGTTCGCGGCGCTGGCCGACGCCATCGCCGACGAATGGCGGGCGGTGGAGGAGAATGTCGACCCGCGCGCGATGCCGCTGACCGGCCTTGCCAATGCCGCGATCGAGCGGATCGCGCCCGATGTGGACGCCTTTGCCGCGGGGCTGGCCGTATATGGCGGCAGCGACCTGCTGTGCTACCGCGACGGAGCGGGGCCGCTCGCCGACCGGCAGGTGGCGGCGTGGGACCCGGTGCTGGACTGGGCGCGCGCGCGCCATGCCGTCGATTTCGTCGTGACCGACGGGGTGATGCCGGTCGAACAGCCGCCGCGCACGCTGGCACGATTGCGCGAGGCGGCAGTCGCGCTGTCGCCTTGGGAACTGGCGCCGCTGTCGCCGGTCGTCGGGATTACGGGATCGCTGCTGCTGGGGCTGGCGGTGGTCGAGCGCGCGATCGATGCCGATGCGGCGTGGGCGGCGGCGCATGTCGACGAGGACTGGCAGATCGAGCAATGGGGCGAGGATGCGCTGGCCGCCGCGACGCGCGCGGTCCGCGCGGCGGACTATGGCGCGGCGGTGCGGTTCCTGGCGCTTATCCGCGGCTAGGCGGGGCGCAGGACTCGCCGATCGACAGCGTCAGCGTCGCGGCGAGCGGGGCGTCGTTCGCCACGCGCTCGATCCGGTCGATCAGCCGGGTGGTGATCGTCGCGGCCATCGCGGCGATCGGGCGGTGGACGGTGGTGAGCGCCGGGGTCAGCATCCGCGCGAGGATACTGCCGTCGAACCCGATGACCGACAGGTCGCGCGGCACGTCGAGCGCATGGGCGACCGCGACCTTCAGCACCGCCGCCGCCATCACGTCGTTGGCGGCGAAGATCGCGGTCGGGCGTGGGGCGATCGACAACAGCGCGCGCGCCGCCGCGACGCCGCTGTCGAAGCCGTAATCGCCCTCGGCCTCGCCGGTCAGCGTCAGCCCGTGGCTGGCGAGGCCGGCGACGAACCCCGCGCGCCGCTCGCACGCCGAATGCGCCGATGCGGGGCCGGAGAGCAGCGCGATCCGGTCATGGCCGAGGACCACGAGATGCCCGGCAACGGCGCGTGCGGCGCCGCGTTCGTCGGACACCAGCACCGCCTCATAGCCCGACAGCGCGACCGGGGAGAGCGCGACCGCCGGCACGCCCGCCGCCGACAGCGCGTCGGCGACGCCCGGTGCGCCCGACACCGGCGGCACTACGACGATGCCGTCGACCCGCGACCGGCCGGCGAAGTCGAGCACGTCCGCCACCGGATCGCCCTGCCCCGCCGCGACCGGATGCACCACCAGTTCGTAGCCCCGCGCCGCCGCCGCGCCGACGATCCCGCGTTGCAGGGGGTCGAGCACCAGCGCGTTGCGATCGTTATGCACCAGCCCGAGCAGGAACGACCGACCGGTCGCGAGGCCGCGGGCGCGGGCGCTGGGACGGAAGGCGAGCGCGGCGATCGCCCCCTCGACCTGTTCGCGGGTCGCGGCGTTGACCAGCGGCGAGCGGTTGAGCACGCGCGACACGGTGCGGATCGACACCCCGGCGCGCGCGGCCACGTCGGCGATGGTGGTCGTCACGCCGTCCCCTGCGCCGCATGGGCGAGCCCACGCTCCAGCCCGCGCAGTTCGGCCAGCCCGCGCATCCGCCCCAGCAGCGAATAGCCCGGGTTGGTCCGGCGATCGAGGTCGTCGAGCATCTGGTGACCATGGTCGGGCCGCATCGGGATGCTGCGCCGCTCGGCCCGCGAGAGGGCATGGACCGCGGCGACCACCGCCGCCATGCCGGCATCGCCGTCCAGATGCGCCGCTTCGTGGAACGCCGCCGTCCCGCCTTCGCGGTCGACCGAGCGCAAATGGAGGAAGCCGATCCGCGATCCCAGCCGCCGGACCATGCCGGGCAGGTCGTTGTCGGCGCGCGCGCCGAACGATCCGGTGCACAGGCACAGCCCGTTCGACGGGTTGGGTACCGCGTCGAACAGCGCCGCGACATCGGCTTCGGTACTGACGACGCGCGGCAGGCCGAAGATCGGGAAGGGCGGGTCGTCGGGATGCACCACCAGCCGGATGCCGAGATCATCGGCATGGGGACATACGGCGGCGAGGAACGCGATCAGGTTCGCACGCAGCGTCGCCGCGTCGATCCCCGCATAGCCGGCGATGGCATCCCGGAACGCATCCGACGTGAAGCTCTCTTCCGCGCCGGGCAGGCCGGCGAGGATCGTCGCCTCCAGCGTTCGGCGGGCGTCGTCGTCCATCGCGGCGAAGCGGCGGGCGGCCGCTTCGACCAGCGCCGGCGGATAGTCGCGCGCGGCATCGGGGCGGCGCAACAGATGGATGTCGTAGGCGGCGACCGCTTCCCATTCGAACCGCAGCGCCAGCGCGCCATCGGGCAGGGCATAAGCCAGGTCGGTCCGCGTCCAGTCGAGCAGCGGCATGAAGTTATAGGTGACGACGCCGATACCCTCCGCCGCCAGATTCGTCAGGCTCTGGCGATACGCATCGAGCAGCGCGTCGCGGTGCGGGCCGCCGCGCTTGATCTCGTCATGGACCGGGAGGCTTTCGACCACATGCCAGCCGAGGCCAGCGGCGGCGATCGTCGCCTTGCGGTCGGCGATCGCCGCGCGCGGCCAGACCGCGCCATTGGGCAGTTCGTGCAAGGCGGTGACCACCTCGGTCGCCCCCGCCTGTCGAATCGCGGTCAGGGATACGGGGTCGGCCGGACCGAACCACCGCATCGTCTGGGTCATCAGCACCGGCATCTCCTTCCTCGCTTCGCGCAAGGCATAGGCGATGCCGGCCGCCAATGTCGAACGGTCACGCGAGCGTCAGCCCGACATCGACATTGCCGCGCGTCGCGTTCGAATAGGGGCAGATGCCATGCGCGGTATCAACCAGCGCCTGCGCATCGGCCGGCGCGACGCCGGGGAGCGAGACCTGCAGATCGGCGGTGATGCCGAATCCGCCCAGCGCGCGCGGGCCGATGCCGACCGTCGCAGTCACCGCGACATCGGCGGGAACCCTGGTCCCCAGCTGCTGGCCGGCGACCTTCAGCGCGCCGATGAAGCAGGCGGCATAGCCCGCCGCGAACAGCTGTTCGGGGTTGCTGCCGTCACCGCCTGCGCCGCCCAGTTCGCGCGGGGTCGACAGCTTGACGTCGAACCGGCCGTCCTCGCTGCGCGCATGGCCTTCGCGACCGCCGGTGGCGGTGGCAGTGGTGCTGTACTTGACGTCGACCGACATGGGATGCTCCATTTGTTTATCGCGATAACTATTTAGGACGGCGGCTCGGTACTGTCCAGCATTATTTATCGCGAAAATATTTCATGCTATGCGCGCACCATGACCCAGCCCCTGCCCCTCGACGACCAGCTCTGCTTCTCGCTTTATGCGGCGACGATCGCGATCAACCGGACGTACAAGCCGATGCTCGACCGGATGGGAATCACCTATCCGCAGTTTCTCGTGCTGATGACGTTGAGCGAGACCGAGGACGGCATGGGCGTAGGGGCGATCGCCGAGCGGCTGGCGCTGGAACCGAGCACCATCACTCCGCTTGCCAAGCGGATGGAGGCGGCGGGGCTGGTGACGCGGGTGCGCAGTCCGGAGGACGAGCGGCAGGTACGGGTGCGCCTTACCGATGCGGGCCGTGCGCGGTGGGCGGAGAGCGGGTGCCTCGCCCCGACCGTCGTCGCACGCAGCGGCATGGCGCCCGAACGGCTGGTCGCGCTGAATGCCGAGGTGACTGCACTGCGCAAGGCATTGGCAGCGGCGCTCGACTGATTACCCCTTGGCCGGCAACCCCTTAGAACATATATCGAACGTATGGCGCAACTCGACACCCGGCAGAAACTGGCGATCCTGGCCGATGCCGCCAAATACGACGCGTCGTGCGCCTCGTCGGGGACCGCCAAGCGCAATTCGCGCGACGGCAAGGGGATCGGATCGACCGAAGGCATGGGCATCTGCCACGCCTATGCGCCCGATGGCCGCTGCATCTCGCTGTTGAAGATCCTGCTGACCAACAGCTGCATCTTCGACTGTCATTACTGCATCAACCGCAAGTCGTCGAACGTCCGGCGTGCGCGCTTCACCGCGCAGGAGGTCGTGAACCTGACGCTCAGCTTTTACCGGCGCAACTATATCGAGGGGCTGTTCCTGTCGTCGGGGATCATCGGGTCGTCCAACTATACGATGGAGCAGATCGTCGAGGTCGCGCGCAGCCTGCGCGAGGATCATGATTTCCGCGGCTATATCCACCTAAAGACCATTCCCGACGCCGATCCCGAGCTGGTGCATCAGGCCGGGGTTCATGCCGATCGCGTGTCGATCAACGTCGAGCTGCCGACGGTCGGCGGGCTGAAGCGGCTGGCGCCCGAAAAGTCCGCGCCGCAGATCGAGGGGGCGATGAAGGATGTCGCCCACGCGATCGCGGACGGTCGCGATGCGCGCAAACGGTACAAGTCCGCGCCGAAGTTCGCGCCTGCCGGACAGTCGACGCAGATGATCGTTGGCGCCGATGCCGCGACCGACAGCGATATCGTCGGCAAGGCGGCGACGCTGTACGACCGGTTCGGCCTGCGCCGGGTCTATTATTCGGCGTTCAGCCCGATCCCGGAGGCGTCGGCGGTGCTGCCGCTGCAACGCCCGCCGCTGATGCGCGAGCACCGGCTGTACCAGTCGGACTGGCTGATGCGCTTCTACGACTATCGTCCCGACGAGGTGCGGGCGGCCGCGGACGACGCGACGGGGATGCTGCCGCTCGATATCGACCCCAAGCTCGCGTGGGCGCTGAAGTTCCGCGGTCGCTTTCCGGTCGACGTGAACCGGGCGCCGCGCGAGATGCTGCTGCGCGTGCCGGGGCTGGGCGTGAAGGCGGTCAATTCGATCCTGACCGCGCGGCGGTGGCGGCGGCTGACGCTGGCCGATATCGGGCGGCTGACGGTATCGATCGCAAAGATGCGGCCATTCATCGTTGCCGACGACTGGCGGCCGGTGGTGCTGGCGGACCGTGCCGAGCTGCGACCGATCGTGGCGCCCAAGAAGGCGGACCAGATGGAGCTGTTCGGGTGAATGCATCCGTCATTCCGGCGGAAGCCGGGATGACGTTCCGGTGAAAATCCCTCGCAAGAGAAACCTCCGTCGTCCGCCGCCGTTGCTGGATGGAACCCGTTGCAAAGGAACACCGCCATGGCCGACGCCCGCATCTATGCCGACCTGAAGGCCGATCACGACCGGCACCGCGACCTGCTCCAGCGGATCGACGCCGCCAGTGGCGACGAGCGCGCCGAACTGTTCGAGGCGTTCCGGGTCGAGGTATCGGCCCATGCCGCGGCCGAGGAAGAAGCGCTGTACGCGACGATGCTCGCCAATCCCGACCTGCGCGACGAGGCGCGGCATTCGGTGTCCGAGCACAAGGAGATCGACGACTATCTGGGTGAGATCGCCAAGCTGGACGCCGGCAGCAACGAGTGGAACGAACGCTTCGCCGAGATGCGCCACCGCTACGAGCATCATATCGACGAGGAGGAGGAAGAGATGTTCCCCGCCGCCGCCGAGGAACTGAGCGATGCCGAGGAATCGCGCATCGCCAAGGTGTTCGAGGAGCGCAAGCCCAGGGAACTTGCAATCGCCGAATCGTCGGAAGCAGGCGACGACCGCGACTGATGCGGGTCGCGGCGCTGGCGGCGGCGGATGATTTCGACGGGTGGCGCGATGCCGCCCGCAGCCTCGCCGCGCAGCGTGTCGCTCCGTCCGACGTGGTGTGGCAGGTCGGCGACCTGCCCACCGATCTGTTCGGCGACGAGGCCATCGTCGATGCGGGCGCCCCCGCCCCGCGCGTGCCGCGACCGTTCATCGATCTGGCGCGGACCGTGGCGATGCATGCCGATCCGCAGCGGTTCGCGCTGCTCTACGCCATGCTCACCCGCCTGATCGCCGAGCCGCGGCTGATCGACGACAAGGCCGACCCGGCGCTTCGGCGGCTGGAGGAGATGGCCAAGGGGGTCCGGCGCGACATCCACAAGATGCGGGCGTTCCTGCGCTTCCGCGAGGTCGAGGAGGATGGCGACGCCCGTTTCGTCGCGTGGTTCGAGCCGGAACATCACATCGTGCGACACAATGCGCGGTTCTTCGTCGACCGGTTCGCGGCGATGCGCTGGTCGATCCTGACGCCCGAACTGTCGGTCCATTGGGACGGCGAGACGCTGACCGAGGGGCCGGGCGCGAGCAAGGCCGATGCGCCCGACGGCGATCCGGTCGAGGAAGTCTGGAAGACCTATTACGCGTCGATCTTCAATCCCGCGCGGCTGAAGAAGGGTGCGATGTTGAAGGAGATGCCGCGCAAATACTGGAAGAACATGCCCGAAACCGCGCTGGTCCCGGCGCTGATCGCGGGCGCACAGGCACGGGAAGCGGCGATGATCGAGACGGCACGTGCGGCACCCGGCGGCAACAGCGAAACGGCGTGGACCGCCCTGCGCGACGAGGCGGCGGGGTGCCAGCGCTGCCCGCTGTGGAAACCGGCGACGCAGACGGTGTTCGGCGAGGGGCCGGTCGATGCGGCGATGATGGTCGTCGGCGAACAGCCGGGCGATCAGGAGGACTTGGCGGGGCGGCCGTTCGTCGGGCCGGCGGGGCAGGTGTTCGACCGGGCGATGGCCGAGGCGGGGATCGACCGATCACGGGTCTATGTCACCAACGCGGTCAAGCATTTCAAGTTCGAGCCGCGCGGCAAGCGGCGCATCCATGCGAAGCCCGGCGCGGGCGAGATCGATGCGTGCCGCTGGTGGATCGAGCAGGAACGCGGCATCCTGCGCCCGCGGATGACGGTGGCGCTGGGCGCGACGGCGGCGCGGTCGCTGACGGGCAAGACCGTGACGATCTCCCGCGAGCGCGGGCGGGTGCTGACGCTGACCGACGGCAGCGCGGCTTGGATCACGGTGCATCCGAGCTATCTGTTGCGGTTGCCGGATAAAAGCCAAGCGGATGAAGAGTTTGCGCGATTCGTCGAGGACTTGAAGGGCGCGCACGCGGCGATGGCCTGAGGCCAAAGGTCACGAAAGTCACACTTGCCACGTTTTCGCGGTGATCCTCCTTCCGGTTCGAACCGGACGTCATGCCAGCGGAGGCTGACATCTCCCGTTATAGCACGGGACAAGAGCCGATTGAGGCCCCGGCCTTCGCTGGGGCGACGTTTGGGGCTGACCGTAGAAAGATCGGTTTCACGCGGAGGCGCGGAGACGCGGAGAAGAAGATTATTTTCGCGCAGAGGCGCAGAGGACGCTGAGCGGTCGTGGATCAGGCGATCATAGCCTGTCTGGCAAAGCCCCTCTCCTTTTTTCGGCCTTTGCAAAGGAGAGCCGCTGTCGCGGCGGGCGCGTCATCTCTGCGCCCCCTGCGCCTCTGCGCGATCAAATCCTTTCTTCTTCTCCGCGCCTCCGCGTGAACCAGGTTCTGTGACGCTAACCCGACCCGCCCCTTGTAGGAAAATCATTCCTGCGGGGGGTGCCACCACGGTTCGGGACGCGGGAGAGTGATCGCGTCATGCTGTTCGGGGGCCTCGGCGATGGCACGGAGACGGTCGAGGTCTTCGGGGGTGTCGATGTCGATCAGTTCGGCCGGGGTGGTCACGACATGGCGACCGGCGCGGACGAGATCGCGGGCGCCGGCATCGCCTTCCAGCGACTCGAGAAAGTCGAAGCGGCCCGCGCCGAACACGGCGGGCGGGCAGGGCTTGGTCCCGTCGCTCGACGCTACGACCGCATCCGCGTCGTCGCGCGCGGTGTCGAGCAGGCGATAGACATGGGCGGCGGTGATGCGCGGCATGTCGGCCAGCGCGATCACCACGCCCCCTGCCCCGGCCGCGCGCGCGGCGCTCAGCCCGAGCTGGACCGAGCGCGACATGCCCGCCGCCGGATCCTCGTTGACGATCACGTCATAGCCGCGCGAGGCGAAATCCAGCTCGGTCCCGTCGATCACCGCGATGCGCGCGCGGAACGGCATCGCCTCCAGCGCAGTGACGACGTGATAGGCCACCGGCTTGTGCAGGAACAGCTGCGCCAGCTTGTCGGCGTCGCCGAACCGGCGCGAACGGCCGGCGGCGAGCAGGATCAGGACGGCATCCTCAGCGCGCATGGAAGCTCCGCGTCATCGCCGCCGCGATCGACAGCGCGATTTCGGACGGGCCGATCGCCCCGATGTCGAGCCCGACCGGCCCGTCGATCCGCTCCAGCCCGGTCGCGCCGGCGGCGGCCAGCCGTTCGAGCCGCGCGGCATGGCTGCGCCGCGATCCCAGCGCACCGATATAGGCGGCGGGGGTCTTCAGCGCCTCGATCAGCGCGGGGTCGTCGATCTTGATGTCGTGGCTGAGCGTCACGACGGCGGTGGCGGCATCGGGCTTCAACGCCTGCAACGCCTCGTCCGGCCAGCGATCGTCGAGGGTCACGCCGGGAAAGCGTTCCTCGGTCAGGAAGCGGGCGCGCGGGTCGATCAGCGTCGTGGCGATGCCCAGTTCGCGCGCCATGCCCGCCAGCCCCTGCGCGATCTGTACCGCGCCGACGATCAGCAGCCGGCGCGGCGGGTCGTAGCGATTGGCGAAGCCGTCCCCCTCCCCGACCCGGGTCCGGCCGGTGGCGAGATCGGTGGTAAGGGTGAGCGCCTGTCCGTCCGCGCGTGCCGTGTCGATCGCGTCGAACAGCGCGGGGTCGAACTGGTCGCCATCGACTCGCTGGACCATCACCTCGATCTCGCCGCCGCAGGGCAGGCCGACCTCCCATGCCGCCGCGTCGGCCACGCCGTAGCGTTTCACCGCGAAGGGGGCGCCGGCGATGACGTCGGCGGCGGTGGCGAGGATGTCGCTTTCGACGCAGCCGCCCGATACCGATCCTTCGAACCGGCCATCGGCATGGACCAGCATGTGGCTGCCGCGCGGGCGCGGCGCGGAGCCCCAGGTCGAGGTGACGGTGGCGAGCGCCAGCGGGGCACCTGCCCAGTCGCGCGCCGCGGTCAGAACGAAGTCGTTATCGGCCATGATGCTTTCGATGATGGGGATTTTCGCAGCGGTTGCCAGAGGTGTAGCAAGCCAACTCCGTTGATTGCTTACCAATCGTTCGTCCTGAGTAGCCATTGAGCCTGTCGAAATGGCGTATCGAAGGACCGCTTGTGGCGAGGTGCTTCGATACGGGCCTTCGACTTCGCTCAGTCCCTACTCAGCACGAACGGGTTTGGGCCAAGCCGGATATTTCAGATCACGTCCAGCACCAGCCCGCGCGCCTTGGCCTCGTCGGCGCCGATGTACCAGTTGGCCGGGGCCTTCTCGACCAGTTCCTCGAACGGAACCTGCGACCCGGTAACGATGTCGCGGAAACCCTCTTCCTCGATCTCGACCGACACTTCGATCTCGTGCAGCTTGGCCTTGAGCGTCGCGACCAGCATCTTGAGCGGGCCCGACAGTTCGAGCGTGCTCTTCATCTGGCGTTCGTGGAGCATCAGGCGGGTGCCCTTGGTCAGGAAACGCTTGTTCACCGGAAAGGCCGACATGAACGTCGAGCCGGCGGAATAGACGGCGACCTTGCCGAGGAACAGCGCCTCGCGGCCGGTATAGTCGCGCAGCAGGCGGATATCGTCGCCCATCGCCCGCGCCACTTCCGGATCGCCGCCCAGCGTCGAGATCGACACGACGAGCGGGCCGTCGGTGGGAGCGGCGAGGACCTGACTGCGGAAGCTGTCGTACATCGCATGGTCGACCGGGCCGGCGAGATGGACGTGCGGGCGGGCGAGCAGCGGATAGTCGTTGATGCTGGTGTCGGACATGGCGGGCGTTCCCTCTGACGTGGTCGGCGGCGGTAACCGGGGGCGGGCAGGTTCGGTTCCGGGTTTTTTCGGCAATTGATTCACGCGAAGGCGCGATGGCTGCGAAGAAAGGAAGTTCAGGGGTTCGCGCGGAGGCGCGGAGACGCGGAGGGGTTGCGATCTGGTCCCAGGGTGCGCGCCATCATGGGGGAAGCCGCGTGCGGGAGGCTGCGCAGGTCTTCCGGTCATAGACGTCACCCCGGCGAAGGCCGGGGTCTTTGTCGATCTGGCGGGGCAGGAGCCGCGGGAGACCCCAGCCTTCGCTGAGGTGACGTTTGTACGGATGGCCTGGAGCGGAGCGGTGCCGCTGGCGCTTCCCCTCCGCGTCTCCGCGTCTCCGCGTCTACGCGCGAACCACTCTTCTTCGTGCCTTCGCGCCTTCGCGTGAAAACAAAAAGGGCGACCGGCCTACCAAGCCGATCGCCCTTTCCGAACCAGAGATGGCGACCTCAGTACACCCGCTTCTTCGGCTTGATATACTCGATCTCGTCGGTGAGCGTGTAGTCGTGCACCGGGCGGTAATCGATCGCGGTCAGGCCGCCATTGCCGCCCCAGCCGTCGAAGGTCGCGATGGTGTGCTTCATCCAGTTGGCGTCGTCGCGATCGGGGAAATCCTCGTTCACGTGCGCGCCGCGGCTTTCCTTGCGGTTCTGTGCCGAGCGGATGGTGACCATCGCCTGCGCCAGCAGGTTGTCGAGTTCGAGCGTCTCGACGAGGTCGGTGTTCCAGATCAGCGACCGGTCGGTGACGTTCACGTCGGCGAACGACCGGTAGATGTCGTCCATCATCGTCACGCCTTCGTTCAGCAGCGCGTCGTCGCGGAACACGGCGCAGTGCTTCTGCATCGTCTTCTGCATGGCGAGGCGGATCTGCGCGGTCGGCGTGGCGCCCTTCGCATTGCGGAACTTGTCGAGCCGGGCGAGCGCCAGGTCCGCCGACCCTTCGGGCAGCGGCTTGTGCGGGGTGTTCGGCTTCAGCGTTTCCTTGAGGCGCAGGCCGGTGGCGCGGCCGAACACGACAAGGTCGATCAGCGAGTTGGAGCCGAGGCGATTGGCGCCGTGGACCGACACGCAGGCCGCTTCGCCGACCGCGAACAGGCCGGGGACGACCGTGTCGGGGTTGCCGTCGCGGTTGACGACGACTTCGCCGTGATAGTTACACGGGATGCCGCCCATGTTGTAGTGGACCGTCGGGGTGACCGGCAGCGGCTGGCGGGTCAGGTCGACGCCGGCGAAGATCTTGCCGGTTTCGGTGATGCCCGGCAGGCGTTCGGCCAGCACCTTCGGATCGATATGGTCGAGGTGCAGGAAGATATGGTCGCCGTCCTTGCCGACGCCGCGCCCTTCGCGCATCTCCATCGCCATCGACCGGCTGACGACGTCGCGCGAGGCGAGGTCCTTGGCCGAGGGGGCGTAGCGTTCCATGAACCGCTCGCCGTCCTTGTTGGTCAGATACCCGCCCTCGCCGCGCGCCCCCTCGGTAATCAGCACGCCCGCGCCGTAGATGCCGGTCGGGTGGAACTGCACGAACTCCATGTCCTGAAGCGGCAGGCCGGCGCGCAGCACCATGCCGCCGCCGTCGCCGGTGCAGCTGTGCGCCGAGGTGGCGGAGAAATAGCAGCGGCCATAGCCGCCGGTCGCCAGCACCACCGAATGGGCGCGGAAGCGGTGGATCGAGCCGTCTTCCATGCACAAGGCGATGACGCCGCGGCACACCTTCTCGCCATCGGGCCCGTCCTCCATGATGAGGTCGAGCGCGAAATATTCGACGAAGAAGTCGGCATCGTATTTCAGCGACTGCTGGTACAGCGCGTGAAGCATGGCGTGGCCGGTCCGGTCGGCGGCGGCGCAGGTGCGCTGGACCGGGGGGCCTTCGCCCATGTTCTGCATGTGGCCGCCGAACGGCCGCTGGTAGATCGTCCCGTCCTCGTTCCGGCTGAACGGCACGCCGGCATGTTCCAGCTCGATCACCGCCGCAGGGGCTTCGCGGACCATATATTCGATCGCGTCCTGGTCGCCGAGCCAGTCGGAGCCCTTGACGGTGTCGTACATGTGCCACGACCAGTGGTCGGGTGAATTGTTGCCCAGCGACGCGGCGATGCCGCCCTGTGCCGCGACGGTGTGCGACCGGGTCGGGAACACCTTGGTGATGCAGGCGGTCTTCAGGCCCGCCTCGGCGATGCCCATCGTCGCGCGCAGGCCCGAGCCGCCCGCGCCGACGACGACCGCGTCATAGGTGTGATCGATGATCTTGTAGGCGTCGGTGGCCATTATGCGGGCGTCCCGGTGAAAGCGATACGGAGGATCGAGAAGGCGGCGAACAGCCAGCCCGCGCCATAGACGAGGTTCAGCGCGATCAGCGCAACGACGCGCGTCTCGTCATGCTGGTAATCCTCGATCACGGTCTGCAGCCCCATCTTGGCATGGTAGAAGACCGAGGTGGCGAGCAGGATCAGCGGCACCGCGCCCCATGCCGACGACACCCATGCGAACATGGTATCGTAGTCGTAGCCGGGCAGCAGCGCGAGCGAGAACACCAGCCACAGCATCAGCACGAGGTTCGAGACCGCCGTCAGCCGTTGATGCCAGAAATGATGCGCGCCGGCCTTGGCCGATCCCAGGCCGCGGACGCGGCCGATGCTGGTTCCGTTACCCATCAGTGCTTCCCCACCAGCAGCCAGGCCCACAGCGCGGCAGTCGCGCAGGCGGCGAACACGATCGTCGCGATCGCGCTCTGCCGGTTGCCCTTCAGTTCGAAATTGGCGCCGATATCCATGAAGAAATGGCGGATGCCGTTGCCGATATGCTGGAACAGCGCGAAGCTGAGCCCGATGCCGACGACGTAGCCGACAACCGCGAACGGCCCGGTGAACCACGACAGGAACCGCGCATAGCTGTCCTCGCCGCCGGCCAGCGCCGCCAGCCACCACACGAACAGCGCGAGGCCGACGGTGCCCATGGCGACGCCGGTGGCGCGGTGCAGGATCGACACCAGCATGTTCGGCCCCCAGCGCCAGACCTGAAGGTGGGGCGATACGGGACGGGATTTGGGGCGGACCATGGCCAAGTCGGACATTCCTCAAGCAGCGCATGCACCATGCCGGGCGGGTGCGGATTTCCAGCGATTGTGGCCTATCTACGCACCCGCCCCGCCGATGCAAGTGCGCTTGCGCGAAAGGGCGGCGCGGCACGCTGCGTGGTCAACCGACTATTAACACCTTCCCCCCTACCTTGCGACACGGACGAGACGACGAACGGACCAGCGCGGTCCGGCCGCCGAATCGACATTGGGGGATACCGGTGAACACGAAACAGCTTCCTGCGGCCGAAAGCGTCAGCCCGACCATCGATCTGGCGATGCGGTTGCGGATGTTCGATTTCTCCGAACGCGAGATTGCCGAGGTGCGCGAGTGCTGGACGGTGATCGAACCGCATGCGCGCGAGATCGCGGCGACGATCCTGCCCCGGTCCGAACGGGCCGGCGGGCGCGGCGCCGTGGCGAGCGACGCCGAACGCATCATCGAGCTGGGCGCCGCCTATCTGCGCAACCAGTTCACCAACCTGACCGGCATCGCGTGGGTCCAGTCGGTGGAACGGACGGTCGCGCGGGCGTTCTCGACCGGGTCGTCGCTGACCGCGGTGCTGGCGATCGTCGATGCCTATGGCCGCAAGACGATGGAAGTGTTGCAACGCGAGCTGGCGGGCGACGAATCCGGCCTGCGCAAGTACACGATGCTGCTGCTGCGGACCCGTGCGCTGGAGAACGACGTCTATGTCGCGCTCTACAGTGCGTATCTGGCCTACGACATGCAGACGGCACGCGACGCGCTGGCGCACGAGTTCCGCGACAATATCGGCGCGACGGTCGAGCGGGCGAGCCGCGAGAGCGATACGCTGCGCGTTCATGCGAACCGCAGCTCGGCCAATGTCCGCGGCATGCTGGGCAAGGCATCCGAGGTCGCCGCCGCCGCCGAACAATCGGCGGTCGCGATGCGCGAGGCCGCCGCGACGTCGGCCGGACTGATCCGCGCGATCGAGGACGCCCGCATGGAGGTCGAGGCCGCCGCCGAGATCGCGACCCGCGCGTCGGAACAGGCCGGGACCGCCGTCGGCATGTCGGAGGCGCTGTCGGACCATGCCAAGTCGATCGAATCGATCCTGGGGCTGATCCGCGACATCGCCGGGCAGACCAACCTGCTGGCGCTGAACGCCACGATCGAGGCGGCGCGCGCGGGCGATGCCGGCCGCGGCTTCGCGGTGGTGGCGCAGGAGGTCAAGAGCCTCGCCAGCCAGACCGCACGCGCGACCGACGACATCGCCGCCAAGATCGCCGCGATCCAGGCCGCGACGCGATCGACCGTCGATACCAACGCATCGATCCGCTCGACCGTCACCGAGGTGCAGGAGAGCGCGAACCGCATCCGCAGCGCGATGGAGGTGCAGGCCCAGACCGTCACCGCGATCACCGCCGCGGTCGACGAAACCGCGCTGGCCGCCGATTCGATGTCGTCGACCATCGCCGCGATCCGCGAGGACACCGAAATGGTGGCGTCGGAGATCGACCGGGTCGGCAACGGCTTCACCCAGCTCGACGGCGAGCTGGGCGCGCTGAAGAACAGTGCGGTGGATTTCGTGGGGAAGGTCGCGGCGTAGATTCGCGGCGGGCGAAGGCCGGCCCGATGCGTCACCCCGGCGCAGGCTGGGGTCTTTCGCAATGGCGTGGTGCGTAAGCCCCGGGAGATCCCAGCCTTCGCTGGGATGACGTGGGTGGCTGGGGTGTTCGGTCGCCCCGTTGCCCGCACCCGCGCCGCCGCCTACACGCGGCCATGGCCCATATTCTCCTGACCGGGGGATCGCGCGGGATCGGGGCGGCGATTGCCGACCGGTTGCGTGGACCCCATGCCGTTGCCGTACAGGCGACGCGCGGCGACCTTGCCGCCGACTTCGCCGATCCCGGTGCGCCGACGGACCTCTGGGCGCGGGCGCTCGACCGGCTGGACGGGCGGATCGACGTGCTCATCAACAATGCCGGCGTGTTCGAGGCGCACGACCTGTCGCTGCCCCATGACCAGTGGGTCGCGGGGTGGGAGCGGACGATGCGGATCAACCTGACCGCCGCGGCCGAACTCAGCCGGCTGGCGGTGCTGCACTGGCAGGCGACCGGGCGGCCGGGGCGAATCGTCAACATCGCCAGCCGCGCGGCGCATCGCGGCGACAGTCCGGCACACTGGCATTATGCCGCGTCGAAGGCGGGGATGGTCGCGATGACCAAGACCATCGCCCGCGCCCATGCCGCCGAGGGCATATTGGCGTTCGCAATCTGTCCGGGGTTCGTCGCGACGGCGATGGCCGACACCGCCGGTCCGGCGACCGCGCAGGCCGATATTCCGCTGGGCCGGGTGGCGGCGGTCGACGAGGTGGCGACGGTGGCCGCCTTCTGTGCCACGGAGGCGCCCGAATCGATGACCGGCGCGGTGCTGGACATCAATGGCGCGAGTTACGTGCGATGAGCTGGAAACTGACCCTCCCCTGCACCCGGGCCGAGGCCGAGGCGATCGATGCCGCCGAGGATTTCGGGATCGATCCCGCGCCGGTGCTGATGACGACCGAAACGGTCGAGGACGATACCGAGACGTGGCGGCTCGACGCCTATTTCGAGGCCGAGCCCGATGCGCACGCCGTGGCCGCGATCGCCGCGCTGGTGCCGAGCGCCGCGGGTAAGGCCGCTGGAATCGAGGCGCTGGGCGACGAGGACTGGGTGACGATGAGCCAGGCGGGGCTGGCGCCGCTGCATGTCGGGCGCTTCTATGTCCATGTCGGCGCGCTGGACACCGCCCCGGCGGGGACGCGGGCGTTCCGCATCGATGCGGGGCGCGCGTTCGGGACCGGGCATCACGAGACGACCAGCGGGTGCCTGGCCATGCTCGACCGGTTGGCGGACGCGGGCTTCGCCAATGTCATCGACCTCGGCACCGGGACCGGGTTGCTGGCGTTCGCGGCGCGCGAATTGTGGCCGGCGGCGCGGGTGATCGCGACCGATATCGATCCGGTGGCGATCGACGTGACGGCGCAGAATGCGACGACGAACGCGGTCGGCCGGGTCGAACTGGTGGTGGCCGATGGCGCGCTGTCGGACGCGATCACGACGGCGGCGCCCTATGACCTGCTGATCGCCAACATCCTTGCCGGGCCACTGATGTCGATGGCGCCCGAGGTGGCGGCGATCGCTGCGCCGGCGGCGACGATCGTGCTGGCGGGGTTGCTGGAGACGCAGCGGGCGGACGTGGTCGCGGCCTATGCGGCGTGCGGGTGTTCGCTGGAGGAGGTCGACCGGCGGGGCGACTGGAGCGTGTTGCGGCTGGTGGCGGGGGCGGACCGCTTCGTGCCGACCGCGCCGATCGATCCGAAGGGAAGGGACGGCTGGGCGCTGGACCTCTGAAATCCTCCCCGGCACGGGGAGGATTTCAGCGCTTCGACTTCGCGTATTCCTGCGTGCCTTCGGTCAGCACCACATCCTCGGGCAACACCGCATCCACCGCGATCTCGCGCTGTCCCCGGATCGCGTCGTAGACCGGCGCGAAGTCGGTCTCGACGGTCAGGCGCAGCAGGTCGTCGAAGCCGGGGATGACGAAATAGGTCTGCTGGAAATCGTCGATCCGGTAATCGGTACGCATGACCCGGGCGAGGTCGAGCATGATCCGGTTCGGGCTGGGATCGTCGAGCGAGAAGCGGGTTTCCGAGGCACTCGACACGATGCCCGCGCCATAGATGCGCAGGCCGTCGGCTTCCTGCACCAGCCCGAATTCGACGGTGTACCAGTAGAGCCGGGCAAGCTGCTTGAGCGAACCCAGTTCGAGCGCGCGCAGGCCGCCGCGGCCATAGGCGGCGAGATAGTCGGCGAATACCGGGTCGGCGAGCATCGGCACATGGCCGAACACGTCGTGGAAGACGTCGGGTTCCTGCAGGTAATCGAGCTGGTCGGGGCGGCGGATGAAGTTGCCGGCGACGAAGCGGCGATTGGCCATGTGGGTGAAGAACACGTCGTCGGGCACCAGCCCCGGCACCGCCACGACACGCCAGCCGGTCAGCGCCTCCAGCCGGTCCGACAGTTCCTCGAAATCGGGGATGCCCGATTCGGACAGCTTCAGCGCATCGAGCCCGCGCAGGAACGCGTCCGACGCGCGGCCGGGCAGCAGCTTCATCTGCCGCGCATACAGCGTGTCCCATGTCGCATGGTCCTGTGCCCCATAGGCGTCCCAGCCCTGCGGGATCGTCCAGTCGGCATTGGCGCCCTCGGGCGGGCGGTCGAGCACATGGGTTTCGCTTGCCATCGCGCGATAGTAGCATGGGAAACGATGCGACGGAAATGGCTGCGCCGAATTGCGGGGATGCTGGGGGCGGTGGCGCTCGTCGTGCTGACATATCTGTTCGCCGGGCTGGTCGGCGGGGCGATCCCGGCGGGCGGACAGGCGCCGTCGGCGACCGGTGGCATCCGCATCTATGTCGAGGATAACGGCATCCATACCGGCATCGTCCTGCCCAAGCACGCCGCCGGCATGGCGTTCGACGATCTGGTGCGGGCGCAGGATATCGCCGATCCGCGCCATGCCGGCCATGGCTGGCTGTCGATCGGCTGGGGCGACCGCGCCTTCTATGTCGGCACGCCGACCTGGGGAGATGTGAAGCCCGCCACCATCGCCGCGGCCGCGATCGGCAGCGATGCGGTGGTGCTGCATGTCGGGCATCTGCCCGAGCCGGCCGGCGAGCCGGGGGTGTATCCGGTGATGCTCAGCCCCGACCAGTATCGCCGGCTGGTCACCGCGATCCGGGCGAGCTTTGCGCAAGGGACACCGGTGCATGGCTATGGCGCGTCCGATGCCTTTTACGTCGCGCGCGGACGGTATAGTGCGGTGGAGACATGCAACAGCTGGACCGGACGGATGCTGCGGATCGCGGGCGTGCCGATGGGGCGGTGGACGCCGTTTCCGGTGACGGTGACGTCGTGGCTGTGAACCCCCTCCCCCCGCCGCCGCTGGGCCGGTTCGTGATCGAGACGCCGCGCGCCGCACTGGCGCTGGCGGGGGTGCCGTTCGGCTGGCGCGCGGCGCTGGAGCATGCGCCACGTGCCGCGGGCGAGCCGGTGCTGCTGCTGCCCGGACTGTTCAACAGCGACCGGTCGAACGCGATCATGGCGCGCTACCTACGCGCGCTGGGCCATGATGCGCGCGGCTGGGAACTGGGGCGCAATTTCGGGCAGCGCAGCATCGGGCCGGACGGCGAGCTGCTGTTCGCGCGGATCGATGCGGTCGCGCAGGCGACCGGGCGGCCGGTGGCGCTGGTCGGGGTCAGCCTGGGCGGAATCATGGCGCGCCTCGCCGCGCACCGCCGCCCCGCGCTGGTCGAACAGGTGGTGAGCGTCGCCAGCCCCTATGCCGGGCCGGCGCGCTCGACGCGGGTGTGGCGGCTGTACGAATGGATCAGCGGCGAATCGGTCGACGATCCCGCCGTGCTGGCGCTGGCCGACGAAGTGCGCCGCCCCCTGCCCGTCCCCGCCACCGCGATCTGGAGCGCCAGCGACGGGCTGGTCAACGGCCTTGGCTGCCATGTGGCGGGCGAGCCGGGCTGCCGGTCGGTCGAGGTGGTGAGCAGCCATTACGGAGTGCAGACCCGGCTGGTCGTGCTGCGCGCGGTGGCGGAGGCGCTGGCGGGGAACCGAACTGCGACCTCCGTTCGTCCTGAGTAGCCACTGAGCCTGTCGAAGGGGCGTATCGAAGGACCGCCAAGGGTGCTTCTATACGGGTCTTCGACTTTGCTCAGCCCCTACTCAGCACGAACGGATGGTCTGCAGTCCTCAATCGTCGTCGCGTCGCGCCTCGCGCCGTCGCCGCGCTTCTTCCTTGCGCATCTCGCGACCTTCGCGCGCTTCCTTCTTGCGCATCTTGCGGCCGTAGTTGCGGTCGGCTTCCGACTGGCTGGTGGTGGTCCAGTCGACGACCTGCGCCCCGGCGCGGACCGGGGCGGTGGCCACGTTCCAGACGGTGCTGACACAGCCGCCGGTCAGCGGCGCCATCGCCAATATCGCCCACGCCAGTCGCATCTCGTTGTCCTCAATAGGGTTTGTCGCGTATCTGCGCCCCGATTAGCGGGAAATCGGTGAAGAAACCATCGACGCCGGCGGTGACGGCATCGGCAATCTCCTGCCCCACGCGGCCATGCGCCGCCGGACCGCCGGCTACCTTGTATCGCTCGGGCAGAAAGATGTTTTCGGCGCGATAGGTCCAGGGGTGGACGCGCAGGCCGGCGGCATGGGCGTCGCGGACCAGCGGCGTGGTCGCCGACACCAGCGCCTTGTTCGGGCCGATGCCCCAGGCATAGGTCGCCACGGCCCTCAGCCCGGCGGGCGTCGCCATCGTCGCGTAGCTGTCGACCGCGCGGTCGGCCGGGGCGCCGGCGGCGTCCATCAGCTGGATCAGGCGGATGCCGGTCAGCTTCTTCAGCGCCTTCAGGTTGTTCACCTCGAACGACTGGATGAAGACCGGGGCGGTCGCGCCGTCCCATCCCGCCTTGCGCAATTCGCCGACCAGCCGCGCCTCCATCGGGTGGCCGATCGACGCGAACCATGTCGGGTGTTTGGTTTCGGGATAGATGCCGATGGTGCGCCCGGTCGCGGCGGTCGCCCGCTTGGCCAGCGCGATCACCTCGGCCAGCGTCGGGATCGGCTGCTGCCCGTCATACGCCGCGTTGGCCGGGCGCAGTTGCGGCAGGCGCTCCTTCGCGCGCAGCGTGCGCAGTTCGGCCAGCGTGAAATCCTCGGTGAACCAGCCGGTCACCTGCTGCCCGTCGATCGTCTTCGTCGTGCGCCGCGCGGCGAATTCGGGATGCGCCGCGACGTCGGTCGTGCCCGAAATCTCGTTCTCGTGCCGCGCCACGAACACGTCGTCCTTCGTCAGGACGAGGTCGGGTTCGATGAAGTCGGCACCCTGTTCGATCGCGAGTGCATAGGCCGCGAGGGTATGTTCGGGGCGCGATCCGCTGGCGCCGCGATGCGCGATCACGATCGGCACGGGATCGATCGGTCGTTCCTCCACCATCGCCCCGTTCCCCAGCATCGCCGCCACCAACGTACCCAACATCTGCGATCCCTTCGCAAGAGGAAACCCTTTGATGCGCGATCGTTAGCCGACACGACCAACGGAGCGCGCCCCATGCAATTCACCATCAACGGACAGCCGTATCAGGCGGAGGCGGACATCCGCACCTCGCTGCTCGACCTACTGCGCGAACATCTCTCGCTCACCGGCAGCAAGAAGGGCTGCGACCATGGCCAATGCGGGGCGTGCACCGTGCTGGTGAACGGCCGCCGCATCAATTCGTGCCTCACCCTCGCCGTGATGCATCAGGATGACGACATCGTGACGATCGAGGGGCTGGGCACGCCGGACAAGCTGCATCCGTTGCAGGCGGCGTTCGTCAGGCACGACGGGTTCCAGTGCGGCTATTGCACGCCGGGGCAGATCTGTTCGGCGGTCGGCATGCTCGACGAGGTCGAGAAGGGCTGGCCAAGCCATGTCAGCGACACGCTGAACGATCCCGCCTTCACCGACGACGAGATTCGCGAGCGGATGAGCGGCAATATCTGTCGCTGTTCGGCCTATCCCAACATCGTCGATGCGATCCGCGAAGTCGCCGACGCGCGCCAGCCGGTCCGGGAGGCAGCGGAATGAAACTGTTCGACTATGCCAGGGCCGACAGCGCCGAAACCGCGGTACGCGAAGGCGCGGTCCGCGACACCAAGTTCATCGCCGGCGGGACCAACCTGCTCGACCTGATGAAATTGCAGATCGAGACGCCCGCGCGGCTGGTCGACATCAGCCGCCTGCCGCTCGACCGGATCGAGGAGATCGACGGCGGCGGGGTGCGGATCGGCGCGCTGGTGCCCAATTCCGACCTCGCCGCGTCGCCGATCATCCGCGATCGCTACGAGGTGCTCAGCCGCGCGCTGCTGGCCGGCGCGTCGGGGCAGTTGCGCAACAAGGCGTCGACCGGCGGCAACCTGCTGCAACGCACGCGCTGCTATTATTTCTACGAACCGGCGGCGCGCTGCAACAAGCGGGTGCCGGGGTCGGGCTGCGACGCGCAGCAGGGCTTCAACCGCATCCTCGCCGTGCTCGGCACCAGCGAGCATTGCATCGCGACGCATCCCAGCGACATGGCGGTCGCGATGCGCGCGCTGGACGCGACGATCGTGACGCTGGGCAGCGATGGCGAGAAGCGGCGGATCGCGATCGGCGACTTCTATCGCCTGCCGGGTGACACGCCCGACGTGGAGACCGTGCTGCGGCCCGGCGAGCTCATCACCCATGTCGAACTGCCGGCGGCGCCCGCGGGTCGCCAGACCTATCGCAAGGTGCGCGACCGCGCATCCTATGCGTTCGCGCTGGTGTCGGTCGCCGGGATCGTCGGGCAGGACGGGGGCAGGATCGCCTCGGCCCGCCTCGCCTTCGGCGGGCTGGGACCGATGCCGTGGCGCGATGCCGCGGTCGAGAACGTGCTCGTCGGGCAGGCCCCTTCGGATGCGCTGTTCGCAGAGGCCGCCGACCTGTTGCTGCGCGATGCCAGAGGTTTCGGCAGCAACGATTTCAAGATTCCGCTGGCGCGCCGGACGCTGATCGCGACGCTGAGGGAGCTGACCGCATGACCACCAACGCGCTGCGCATGGACAAGCCCGTCGAGACCAGCCTGCTCGACACCGGGGTACAGGGGATCATCGGCAAGGGGATCGAACGGGTCGACGGCCCGCTGAAGGTGGCCGGACAGGCGACCTATTCGGCGGAATACGACTTCCCCGACATGGCCTATGGCTTCCTCGTCCGCGCGCCGTTCGCGGCGGGGACGATCACCGCGATCGATGCCGAGGGGGCAAAGGCGCTGCCGGGCGTGGTCGATGTCGTCGTCGATCTGAAGACCTTCATCCGCAACCCGCAACAGGGCGGCGAGACCGGCGCGCCGACCCAGGGCGTCAAGGACGTGGCCTATTTCGGCGAGCCGGTGGCGATCGTCGTCGCCGAGAGCTTCGAGGTGGCGCGCGACGCTGCGCAGCTGGTGGCGATCCGGTACAAGCCGACCGAGGGCGTGTTCACGTTCGACGACCATGTCGACGACGCGATCAAGCCGCCGCCGGGATCGATGCCGCCCTATCACGAACAGGGTGATCTCGACCGGGCGATGGCCGGGGCGGCGTTCACCATCGACGATGTGTGGCGCACCCCGTCGCAGAATTCGGCGGCGATGGAGCCGCATGCGTCGATCGCGGTGTGGTACGATGCCGGGCTGACGCTGTACGGATCGCTCCAGATGCCGTCGTCGGACAAGCAGCAGCTGGCCAAGGCGCTGGGCGAGCGGGCGTCGAAGGTGCGCGTCGTCGCCCGCTATATCGGCGGCGGATTCGGATCGAAGCTGGGCATCTCGCCCGACACGGTCGCCACGGCGATCGCGGCGAAGGCGGTCGGGCGGCCGGTCAAGACGGTGATGACCCGCCAGCAGGTGTTCGACGCGACGGTACGCCGGTCGAACACGCAGCAGCGCTTTCGCCTTGCCGCCGATGCCGATGGCAGGCTGACGGGAATCGGGCACGAGACGCTGTGTTCCAACCTGCCGGGCGAGGGCTATTTCGAGCCGGCGGGACAGGCGACGCAGTTCCTGTACGGCGGCGCGAACCGGATCATCAAGCACGATCTGGTCGAGCTGAACCGCACCCTGTCGGGGTCGATGCGCGCGCCGGGCGAGGCGGTCGGGCTGCTGGCGCAGGAAAATGCGATGGACGAGCTGGCGGAAAAGATCGGGATAGACCCGGTCGAGCTGCGCCGGCGCAACGATCCGGCGAAGGACCCGCAAAAGGACGTGCCCTTTTCGACGCGGTCGCTGACCCGCTGCCTCGACGCCGGAGCCACGGCGTTCGGCTGGGACCGGCGCAACATGGTGCCCGGCGGCCAGCGCGAGGGCGACTGGCTGATCGGGCACGGCATGGCGGCGACCACGCGCACCAACATGCTGCAACCGAGCGAGGCGCAGGTGTCGATCGGCCCCGACGGCCGTGCGCTGGTCGAAACCGACATGACCGATATCGGCACCGGCACCTATACCATCCTCGCCCAGATCGCGGGCGAGATCCTCGGCCTGCCGGTCGAGCGGGTGGCGGTGCACCTGGGCGATACCAACACGCCGCCGGGTGCGGGATCGGGCGGGTCGTGGGGTGCGGGCAGCAGCGGGTCGTCGGTGTATCTGGCGGCGCAGGCGCTGCGCGACAAGCTGGCGAAGGCGATGGGCGTCGATGCCGACGACATGACGCTGAAGGACGGCCATGCCATCGCCGGCAACCGTCGGGTCGCGATCGGCGAACTGGTCGGCGACGGGATCACCGCCACCGGATCGATCGAGCCGGGCAAGCAGGAGAAGGAAACCACACAGGCGAGCTATGGCGCGCATTTCTGCGAGGTGAAGGTCCATGCGGTGACCGGCGAGGTCCGCGTGACGCGCTGGCATGCGACGTTCGAGGCCGGACGCATCCTGAACCGGCAGACCGCGCGGTCGCAGTGCATCGGCGGCATCGTGTTCGGCATCGGCACCGCGCTGACCGAGGAACTGGTGCATGACGACCGCGACGGGCGCATCGTCAACCACGACCTCGCCGAATATCACGTGCCGGCGCACGCCGACATTCCGGCGATGGACATCGTGTTCCTCGACGAACGCGACCCCCATGCCAACCCGTTGCAGGCAAAGGGGATCGGCGAGCTGGGGATCGGCGGGGCCGGCGCGGCGGTGACCAACGCGATCTACAACGCGACCGGCGTGCGCGTGCGCGATTATCCGGCGACGCTCGACAAGCTGCTGGAAGGGTTGCCCGCGGTCTGAAATCCGCCCCGGCACGGGGAGGGGGACCAGCGAAGCTGGTGGAGGGGGGTGGCCCCGCAACGCAACCGTGGCGGATGCAGCGCTCCCCCTCCACGATGCTGCGCATGGTCCCCCTCCCCGTGCCGGGGCGGATCGGTCGAAAAAGGCTTGTTCGCGTTTGCGGCATCCCCACCTGTCATGTATCTGACCCGCAAACCCGGGCGCGTTCCCGCCCCAAGCCGAACCGAGCGAGCACCATGGCCGAATTCCGTTTGCCCAAGAACAGCGTCGTCAAGAAGGGCACGACCCACAAGTCGCCGACCGCGGGCCGGATCAAGAAATTCAAGGTCTATCGCTACGACCCGGATTCAGGCCAGAACCCGCGCTACGACGATTTCGAGATCGATCTGGACGAATGCGGGCCGATGGTGCTCGACGCGCTCATCAAGATGAAGTCGGAGCAAGACCCCTCGCTCACCTTCCGCCGTTCGTGCCGCGAGGGGATTTGCGGGTCGTGCTCGATGAACATCGACGGCCGCAATGGCCTCGCCTGCACCACCGCGATCGAGGATATCAAGGGCGACATCCGGATCACGCCGCTGCCGCACATGGACGTCATCAAGGACCTGGTGCCGGACTTCACGCACTTCTACGCGCAATATTCGTCGATCAAGCCGTGGCTGCAGACCGTCACCCCGACGCCCGCGGGCAAGGAACGGCTCCAGTCGCCCGACGAACGCGCGAAGCTCGACGGGCTGTACGAATGCATCCTGTGCGCGTGCTGCTCGACATCGTGCCCGAGCTACTGGTGGAACAGCGACAAGTTCCTGGGTCCGGCTATCCTGTTGCAGGCCTATCGCTGGCTGGCCGACAGCCGCGACGAGATGACCGGCGAACGGCTCGACGAGCTGGAAGACCCGTTCCGGCTGTATCGCTGCCACACGATCATGAACTGCGCGAACGTGTGCCCCAAGGGGCTGAACCCCGCCAAGGCGATCGCCGAGATCAAGAAGATGGAAGTCGAGCGGATCATCTGATCCGTTCGGCAATATCCGTTCGTCCTGAGTAGCGACTGAGCTTGTCGAAGGCGCATATCGAAGGACCGTTTCCGTTGGCGACGATCCTTCGATACGCCATTCGACAAGCTCAATGGCTACTCAGGACAAGCGGAGGGGTCATTCAGGGGGAGTAATCCTGCCATGACCGTCCTCACCCGCTACGACGGCCTCGTCGCCGCCGGCGAACTCCGCCCCGATCCCGAACAGCGTGCCGCTGCGCAGCGGCTGTCGCGCCTTGCCGCCGAAATCGACTCGCCACCTCGGCGCGGGCTGTTCGCGCGCCTGACCGGCAAGGACGCCCCGGTCCCGCGCGGCGTGTATCTGTGGGGCGGCGTCGGGCGCGGCAAGTCGATGCTGATGGACCTGTTCTACGACTGCGTCGTCGATCCGGCGAAGCGCCGCGTCCATTTCCACGCCTTCATGATCGAGGTCCATGCCCGCCTCGCCACCGAACGCGCCAGGGAAGCCGGCAACCCCGTGCCGCCGGTCGCCGAGGCGCTGGCGAAGGACCTGAAGCTGCTCGCCTTCGACGAGATGGTCATCAACAACACTGCCGACGCGATGGTGCTGTCGCGGCTGTTCACCGAGATGATGACCCACGGCGTGACGATCGTCGCGACGTCGAACCGCCCGCCGGTCGACCTGTACAAGGATGGGTTGCAGCGCGACAGCTTCCTGCCGTTCATCGCGCTGCTCGAATCGAACCTCGACGTGCTGCCGCTCAACGGGCCGACCGATTACCGCCGCGACCGGCTGGGACAGGTCGATACTTGGCTGGTGCCCAACGGCGCGGCGGCGACCGAGGCGTTATCAGCGGCATTCTTCCGCCTGACCGATTACCCGGTCGAGGATGCGGCGAACGTGCCGTCGTGCGACCTCGATATCGGCGGGCGGACGCTGCACGTGCCCAGGGCGCTGAAGGGCGTGGCGGTGTTCAGCTTCAAGCGACTGTGCGGCGAGGCACGCGGCGCGCCCGATTACCTCGCGGTGGCGCGCGCGTTCCACACGGTGATCCTCGTCGGGATACCGATCCTCGGCCCGGAGAACCGCAACGAGGCAGCGCGGTTCGTGACGCTGATCGATGCGCTATACGAATATCGGGTGAAGCTGCTGGCGGCGGCGGATGCGCAACCGGGCGAGTTGTATCCGACCGGCGACGGACGGTTCGAATTCGACCGGACGATCAGCCGGCTGGAGGAGATGCGGTCGGAGGAATATCTGGCGAAGGGGCATGGCGAGGGGTGAGGTAATGCCGGCCAGACTCCACCGTTTGTCCTGAGTAGCCATTGAGCTTGTCGAAATGGCGTATCAAAGGACCGCTTGGGGCAGATGCTTCGATACGGGCCTTCGACAAGCTCAGTCCCTACTCAGCACGAACGGTTGGGGCGGTGCAGGTCAATCCCGCCGCGTATCCGCCTTCTTCGTCCGGAGTGTCGCCGATGCCGCCGCCGGATCGTCGGGCCACGGATGCCGTGGATAGCGGCCGCGCATTTCCTTCGACACGTCGCGCCATGATCCCGCCCAGAAGCCGGGCAGGTCGCGCGTCGTCTGGATCGGGCGGCCGGCGGGCGAGGTCAGGCTGAGCGTCAGCGGTTGCCCGGCGACCATCGGATGGGTGGCGAGGCCGAACAACGCCTGCACCCGCAGTTCGACGCGCGGCCCCCCTTCGGCGGCATAGTCGATCGCGTGGCTCGACCCGGCCGGGCTTTCGAACCGCGCGGGCGCAAGGCGCCGCAGCTGCTGCATCCAGTCCCACCCGGCAAGCTGTTCGAGCGCGTCGTGCAGCCCGGTTACCGCCTCCAGCCGGCGCTTGCCCGCCAGCAGCGGCGTCAACCATTCGTCGATCGCGGCGGTCAGCGCGGCGTCGCCCAGCGGATCGTCACGCCCCAGCATCGCCGCGACATAGGCCGATCGGCGGCGCAGCGTCTCCGCCCCCTCCCACGGCAGCAGCGACAGGTCGCGGCGCACGCCCTCGGTCAGCGCGGCGACGATCTCCTGCGGGGACGCGGCGGCATCGGGGCCGGACGACAGGCGGACCGCACCGAGCCGGCGTTCGCGCAGGGCGATAACGCCGCGTGTGGTTGGATCGAAGGTGACGCTGCGCCGCGTTTCGATCCGATCGCCGAACAGCTGTTCGACCGTCGCCTGATCGATCGCGACGGCGGACAGGATGCGTGCGCCCGCCGCCTGTCCCTGGGTCTCGGCGACCGCCAGCCATTCGGCCGTGCCGAGCGCCGCCGCATCGAGGGTGAAGCCGCGCCCGCCGACCGATGCCCAGCGTTCGCCGCCCGCATCGCGACGTTTGGCGATGCGATCGGGAAAGGCGAGCGCGACGCTGCGGGCGAGGGCATCGGCGGGAGGATCGTCGGTCCCCTTCACGAGCCGCCGCCAGCGGTCGGCGAGGCGGCGCGACGCATCGGCGCGCTGGCCGCGTTCAGTGCGCCAGCGGCGACGGCGCTGGTCGAGATCGGTGTCGGAGCCGCCCAGCCCGCGCTCGCCCAGCAGCACCGCGACCTCCGCTGCCGTACCGGCAAAGCCCTGTTCGCCGGCACGGATCAGCATGTGGCCGAGGCGCGGGTTGAGCGGCAGCGCGGCGATGGCGAGGCCGTGTGCCGTCGGGCGGCCGTCGCCGTCGATCGCACCCAGCGTCGCCAGCCGCGCGCGGGCCTCGCCCACCGCGGCGGCGGGCGGCGGGTCGAGCCAGCGCAGGCTGGTCGGGTCGGTCACCCCCCATTTGCCGCATTCGAGCACCAGCGCCGACAGGTCGGCCTCGAGGATTTCGGCCGGATCGAAGCGTGGCAGTCCGGCGGTCGCAGCGGCCTCCCACAGGCGATAGGCGATGCCCGGCCCCTGCCGCGCGGCACGCCCCGCGCGTTGGGTCACGGCGGCCTGGCTCGCGCGTTCGGTGGTCAGGCGGGTCATGCCCGCCGCGCGGTCGTAGCGCGGGCGACGGGCGAGGCCGGAATCGACGACAATGCGGATGCCATCCAGCGTCAGCGAGGTTTCGGCGATGCTGGTCGCCAGCACGATCTTGCGCCGCCCGTCCGGATCGGGCGCGATCGCGGCGCGCTGTTCGGCGGGGAGCAGCGTGCCGTGCAGGCGGTGGAGCACCGCGCCATCGGGCACCGCGATGCGCTCGGCCGTGCGCTCGATCTCGGCGACGCCGGGCAGGAAGGCGAGGATGCCGCCCTCGGCTTCGGTCAGCGCGCGGCGGATCGCGGCGGCGACCGAGTCCTCGATGCGCGCTTCGGCATTGCGGCCGATATGGCGCAGGTCGAGCGGCCACGAGCGGCCCTCGCTTTCGAGCACGGGCGCGTCGTCCATCAGCGCGGCGAAGCGCTCGCCATCGAGCGTCGCCGACATGGCGAGGATGCGCAGGTCGGGGCGCAGCGCCGCCTGTGCATCGAGCGCGAGGGCGAGGCCGAAATCGCTGTCGAGGCTGCGTTCGTGGACCTCGTCGAACAGCACCGCCGATACGCCGCTCAGCTCGGGATCGACCTGGATGCGGGCGACGAAGATGCCCTCGGTCATCACCGTCACCCGCGTCGCCGCCGAGCGCTTGCTGTCCATGCGGGTCGCGTAGCCGAAAGTCTGGCCGACGGGTTCGCCGGCGGTCGCGGCCATGCGCTCGGCGGCGGCGCGGGCGGCGATGCGCCGGGGGGACAGCAGCAGGATTTCGCCGGTGACCCACGGCTCGGCCAGCAGCGCAGGGGCGACGGCGGTGGTCTTGCCCGCGCCCGGCGGCGCGACGAGGACGGCGCAAGTGCGGTCGCGCAGCGTCCGGAGCAGGTCGGGCAGGACGGCGTGGATGGGGAGCATGGCGATCCCTAACAAATCCTCCCCGGCACGGGGAGGGGGACCAGCGCAGCTGGTGGAGGGAGTTCGCCTCGCAACGCAACGGTCCCGACTGTGGACACCCCCTCCACCATGCTTCGCATGGTCCCCCTCCCCGTGCCGGGGAGGATTTCAGAGGGTGTCGGGGTCCGGCCCCAGACGACCGTCTTCGCGGTCCATCGCGTCGAGCTTCGCGATCTGGTCGGGGGACAGTTGCACCGCCTGCGCGGCAAGGTTCTCCGCGATCCGCGCGCGCGACGACGCTTTCGGGATCACGCCCAGCCCGGCCCGCAGGTGCCACGCGAGGATCACCTGCGCCGGGGTCGCGCTGGCCTCGCGCGCGATCGCGGCGATCGTCGGGTCGGTCAGCAGCGTGCCCTGCCCGAGCGGCGACCAGCTTTGTGTCACGATGCCGAGGCGTTCGTGCGCGGCGCGCGCCTTGCGCTGCTGGAAGGTCGGATGCAGCTCGATCTGGTTGAGCGCGGGCACCACGCCGGTCGCATCGACGATCCGGTCGAGATGGTCGGGCGAGAAGTTCGACACGCCGATCGACGCGACCCGCCCTTCCTCGCGCAGGCGCACCAGCGCCTGCCACGTCTCGACATAGCGGTCGTGCGACGGCATCGGCCAGTGGATCAGGAACAGGTCGATGCGCGGCAGCTTCGCGGCGCTGGCATCGAACGCGCGCAGCGCCGCGTCATGACCCATGTCGTCGCGCCACAGCTTGGTGGTGACGAACGCGTCGGTGCCCGCGGTCGCCTCACCCACGCCGGCCTCGTTGCCGTAAAAGGCAGCGGTGTCGATCAGACGATAGCCGGCATCGAGCGCGTCGCGCGACAGGCGCGCGGCGTCTTCCGCCGGTACCTTGTAGGTGCCGAAGCCGATCGCGGGGATGGTGCGGCCGTCGTTGAGGGTCAGGTCGGTCATGGGGCGTCCGTGCGGTTGGGGCTGGGAGTGAAGTGATGGGGAGGCGCTGGTGTTCCATGCTTGGCCGTGCCCAGCAAACCGTTCGTGCTGAGTAGGGGCTGAGCGAAGTCGAAGACCCGTATCGAAGCACTTGGCCGCGAACGGTCCTTCGATACGCCCTTTCGACAAGCTCAATGGCTACTCAGGACGAACGGAGGGATTTTGGGCCACCGCCCCCAACCCGTTCGGTTCGAGCGGCTTCGAGCTTGTCGAGAAGCGTCGGTCGAGAACCCGCCCGTTTGGGGCACCGCCTTCTCGACTACGGTTCTCGACAGGCTCGAACCTGCGCTCGAAGCAAACGGGGCGGAAATGGGCAGAAAACCTACCCCGTCGGCCGCCCGTCCGCATCCATCAGCACCTCGCGCCGGCCGACATGGTCCGGTCGCGACACCAGCCCTTCCTTCTCCATCCGCTCGATCAGCCGCGCCGCCGAGTTGTAGCCGACGCGCAGCTGGCGCTGGAGCCAGCTGGTCGACGCCTTCTGGCTCTCGGCCACCAGCTGGCACGCCTGGCGGAAGGTCTGTTCCTCCGGCGAATCGTCACCGGTGGGTGCACCGTCGAGGCTGAAGCCGGCATCGCCCTCGGGCTCGTTGACCACGGCGTCGATATAGTCAGGCGCGCCCTGCGACCGCCAGAAATCCGACACCGCCTGCACCTCCTCGTCGCTGACGAAGGGGCCATGGACGCGGGCCAGTGCCTTGCCGCCGGGCATATAGAGCATGTCGCCGCGCCCCAGCAGCTGCTCGGCGCCCTGTTCGCCCAGAATGGTGCGCGAATCGATCTTGCTGGTCACATGGAAGCTGATGCGCGTCGGCAGGTTGGCCTTGATGACGCCGGTGATGACGTCGACCGACGGGCGCTGCGTCGCCATGATGAGGTGGATGCCCGCCGCGCGCGCCTTTTGCGCCAGCCGCTGGATCAGGAATTCGACTTCCTTGCCCGCGGTCATCATCAGGTCGGCGAGTTCGTCGACGATCACCACGATCTGCGGCAACGGTGACAGGTCGAGCGTCTCTTCCTCGTAGATCGGCGTACCGGTATCGGCGTCGTAGCCGGTCTGCACCTTGCGGCCGAGCTTCTGCCCCTTCGCCATCGCGGCGCGGACCTTGTCGTTGAAGCTGGCGAGGGAGCGGACGTTGATCGACGCCATCATGCGATAGCGGTCCTCCATCTGCTCGACCGCCCATTTGAGCGCGCGCACCGCCTTGGGCGGGTCGGTCACGACATCGGCCAGCAGGTGCGGGATGCCACGATACATGCTGAGTTCGAGCATCTTGGGATCGATCATGATCATGCGGCACTGGTCCGGGGTCAGCCGGTAGAGCAGCGACAGGATCATGCAGTTCAGCCCGACCGACTTGCCCGATCCGGTCGTGCCCGCGACCAGCAGGTGCGGCATCGGCGCGAGATCGGCGACGACCGGATCGCCCGCGATGTTCTTGCCCAGCACGATGGGCAGCTGCGCATTCTGGTCGGCGAACGCCTGGCTCGCCATCAGTTCGTGCAGGGATACCGTCTCGCGCCGCTGGTTGGGCAGTTCGATGCCGATGACCGTGCGGCCGGGGATCGTCGCGACGCGCGCGGAGATCGCCGACATGTTGCGCGCGATATCGTCGGCCAGCTGGATCACGCGGCTGGCGCGGATGCCGGGTTCGGGCTCCAGTTCGTACATGGTCACGACCGGGCCGGGGGCGACCTTCACCACCTGCCCCTTGACGTTGAAATCGTCGAGCACGCTTTCGAGCAGGCGCGAATTGCGCTCCAGCGCCGCCTTGTCGATGCCGGGGCCGGTCGATTCGGGCGGCGGGGTGAGCAGGTCGATCGACGGCAGCTGGAAATTGTCGCGGCCCTCGCTGCTCGCCGGGCGCGGCGCGCTGGCGAGCGCGGGCGAGGCGGCGCGATCGGCGATGACCGGCGGGGCGCGATCGTCGGCCTTGGCCACGCGGCGCGGCTGCGGCCGGGCGGGCGCGTCGTCGTCCTCGTCGGGATCGGCATCGGCCAGCAACGGCGCGCGCGGTGCGGGATCGAACGGCAGCTCGTCGTCATAGCCGTCCGCATCGTCGCCCTCGGCACGGACGCGGCGTTCGAACCTGGGCAGGCGGAACGTGCCGTCGGGAATCTCGATCGTCAGCCCCTTGGCCCAGCGCCACACCCCGAACAGCCCGGTGGCGAGCGCGACGACGCGGATCGTCCACAGCTCGGCGACCGGCACGCCGATCAGGTGGATCAGCCCCTGCACCGCCGCTGCGACGCTCCACCCGATCACCCCGCCATAGCCGGCGGGCAGCGTCAGGATCGCCTCCCCCGACACGAACGCCAGCGTGGTGCCCATCGCGAGCACGCCGATCAGGCAGTCGCGCACCATCCGCGGCCACGGACCGACGGGCACGTCGCGCCACAGCCGGACGCTGACGATCAGCCCCAGCGGCAACAGCATCGCCACCGCCACGCCGAACACGGTCAGCAGCGCATCGGCCAGCAGCGCGCCCGGCGCGCCCAGCTTGTTGACGACGGGACCACCCGCGGCGGTGCTGAACGACGGATCGGCCGGCGAATAGCTCAGCAGCGCGACCGCGATCACGACGATGGCCAGGAACAGGACCGTCGCGCCGATCATCGCGCCGCTACGTTTCGCACCCGCCTTCATCGCGTCGCGCCACAACATCGGCTGCGCGTTGCTCGCCATTCGTTCCACCTTACATTCAAGAATATCTTGATTTGCGCCGCACGATGCTCTGCCGTCAAGCTGGCGTTGCGGCGGGATGCGCGAGAGCCTAGATCGTAGGAGCATCCGGACGACCCGTTCGTCCTGAGTAGCCATTGAGCTTGTCGAAAGGGCGTATCGAAGGACCGCTTGCGGCCAGATGCTTCGATACGGGTCTTCGACTGCGCTCAGCCCCTACTCAGCACGAACGGCGTTGGTACATGGTAGCGGTCCCGACCGGTGGGCATGACGATAGGACAGGTTTTATGGCACAGGCGGACCTCATCATCCTGGGCGGCGGGCTGGTCGGCAGCACGCTGGGCGTGGCGCTGGGGGTGCATGGGCTGACCTCGATCATCCTCGATCCGGCCGATCCGGCGGTGACGCTGGCGCCCGGCTTCGACGGCCGCGCCTCGGCGATCGCCAGCGCGACGCACCGCATGTTCGACGCGATCGGCATCGCGCCGGGCCTGGGCGACGAAGGCTGCCCGATCGCCGCGATCCGCGCGACCGACGGGCTGGAACCGGGCAAGCTCGACTTCGTCCCCGATGCCGCCGACGATCCGGTCGGCGTGATGTACGAGAACAAGCGGCTGCGGCAGGCGATCTACGACGCCGCCATCGCCTCGCCGCATATCGACCTGCGGTACAAGGACCGCGCGATCGACGTGCGGCGCGACGCGCAGGGCGTGACGGTGACGACGGCGGGCGGCGATACGCTGACCGCGCCGCTGCTGATCGCCGCCGAGGGGCGCAATTCGCCGACGCGCGAGGCGGCGGGCATCCGCGTCGCGCGCTGGAGCTACGACCATGCCGCGATCATCACCACGCTGGGCCATGCCGAACCGCACGAAAACATCGCCTACGAGATCTTCTATCCCGCGGGACCCTTCGCGATCCTGCCGCTGAACGACGACGCGCACGGCCATCGCTCGGCGATCGTGTGGACGGTCGATGCGAAGGACCGGCCGGCGATGCTGAAACTGTCCGACCGCGCGTTCCTCGCCGAAGCATCGAAGAAGATGGGCGGGTTCCTGGGGGAGCTGTCCAACCTGTCGGCGCGGTCGAGCTATCCGCTGGGCTTCCACCATGCCGCGCGGATCACCGCCGACCGGCTGGTGCTGGTCGGCGACGCCGCGCACGGCATCCACCCGATCGCCGGCCAGGGGCTGAACCTGGGCCTGCGCGACGTCGCGGCGCTGACCGAGGTGCTGGTCGAGGGCAAGCGCACCGGGCTGGACCTCGGCGATCCCTATCTGCTGGAACGGTATCAGCGGTGGCGCGGGCTCGACACCTTCGCGGTGGCACTGGCGACCGACGGCCTCACCCGGCTGTTCGGCATTCCGGGCAAGGCGGCGAGCGCGGTGCGGCGCTTCGGGCTGTCGGCGGTCGATTCGATCCCGCCGCTGAAAGCCGCGTTCATGGCCGAAGCGCGCGGCGAAACGGGCAAGCTGCCGAAGCTGCTGCAGGGGGTTACGGCTTAACCTGGACGCCGCAGCAGCAGCACCGTCCCGTCGTTCCAGTTCATGACCAGCCGGTTGCCGCCGACTGGAAAGAACGCCGAACCCGCTGCCGGTTCGGCGGGGCCGAAGATCGAATCGGCGTCGCCGCATTCCCAGACGTGCATTGCCCCCACCCGGTCCGCGGGCAGCGCGAACTTCGGCCATCCCACCGCGAACGCGGGGGCGAAGTTGCGCAAATGCGCCGGATCGATGACGACGTGATAAAAGGGATCGGGGCAGCCCGCCTCGACCTTTCCGTCCGCGCCGACCCAGCCGAGCGCCGTATCGGTGAACGACAGCGTCCGCCCGATCATTGCCCGGCCGCTCGCCGGTCCCGCCGCATCGATCACCTGCCACCGCCCCTCGACCTGCGCAGCCGGCGCTTCCTCGCCCGGCGTCCGCGTGGAAGGGGGTGCGCCCGTGGCGTTGTCGGGCATCGCCACCGGTGACGCAGGCGCCGGTTCGACCGGATCGATGGTGGCGACGGACGGAACTACGGCAGCGGTGTTTTCCGCACGCGGTTCGCCCGCCGATCCGCACCCGGCCAGTCCCAGCGCCAAAGCGGCGGCAACCAGCCACGGGGACAAACGGGCTTCAACGGCGGGCAAGGACATAGCTGAACTCCGGTTGAGAACTGATCGAGATGGCGGAAAGGAACGAGGGATACTGGCTGGGCTTGATCGTCTGGCATGCAGCAGAACCGGTGAAGGTTTCCGAACCGCCGCGATGGATCAGCACCGATCGTTGCGCGCCCCTGGTGTCGATCCGGTTGGGATCGCGATCGTCGAAATTTCCGTCCTGATTCGTATCGCGTTCCACCGTCTGGGTCCGTGTGGCCCTGAACGCCACCGCGTTCATGAAATTTCCTTCGCGCTTGCGATAGCGATAGCTGCCCGGCCGCAACCGGCCGAGATCCATCTTGCCGTCGCCGTTCATGTCGGTGGTCGATCCCCGGGCCGCCCGTCGCTTGCCATGGGCATAGGCACCCGCCGGCTCGGTACAGCCATCGAACGTCCGGATCTGCACCGTGCCGTCGACCAGCTTGCGCAGGACCGCGACCTTGTCGTCATATTTCCCGTTGGGATTGTCCTGATGATTGGTCGGCACGCGCAGTGCCACGACCACGCGCTTGCCGGCATCGAAGTCCGCCTTCGCCTGACGGTCGCCGAACTCCATCAGCCTGGCAAGGAACAGGGTGGTACTGCCTTCGCGCCCCGGCGCGGGCCTCGGTGACGGGGTGGCGGGGCGGTCGTCAGCGCCTTTCGGTCCGGCCGACGCGGCTCCTTTGCGACCAGGCACATGCAACCGCTGCCCGATCCGGATCATATCGGCATCGCGCATCCGGTTGGCGGCAGCCAGATCCCGCCAGCTCGTTCCGTATCGCGCGGCGATGCCACCCAGCGCCTCTCCCCTCGCAACGACATGTTCCGGCATGGTCCGTACCTCCCTGGTTCCTTCC
This sequence comes from Sphingomonas sp. 2R-10, assembly GCF_030062225.1. Classification (NCBI taxonomy): domain Bacteria; kingdom Pseudomonadati; phylum Pseudomonadota; class Alphaproteobacteria; order Sphingomonadales; family Sphingomonadaceae; genus Sphingomonas; species Sphingomonas sp. 2R-10. Next base: position 7,946 of record NZ_JASCXF010000009.1, on the reverse strand, counting down.
GGGTTGCGGCTGGCGGCCCGTCCTCGGCGTTGTGCCGAAATTCGTACGGACACACTGCAATGTTACGGAAACTGCCCAATGGATGCGGAAGCAAGAACTGGCAAAGCGACCATTCGGTGGAAAAGGACGGCAGATTGGTCCTGCTGCTTTCCGGCGATCAATCCTCCGGCGCTTCCCTTGCCCTCTCCGTCGCATGTTCCATAGCCGGAATGGCCGTCGCCGGACGGATCATCAGGAAACTGCCCGACCACATGCCGGGAATGTCCCAGCGTCCGCTGATCTCGCACCCGTCGTCGCTCAGCATCCCGGCATAGACGACCATGTCGCCATAGCCTTCGCTATCGTCGTAGAACTTGCTGAACGTCACCTTCGCGCCGTCGCGATGGCCGTCGATCGCCGCGGCGATCAGCGCGCCGGGCGGGACCGAATACAGGTCGGGTTCGTGGATCGTGCCGACGATCGACCCGCCCAGATCGGCGATATCCGCCTCGAACGCGGTCGGCGGGTTGGTGTGGGGATAGTTGAAGATCCCGCTCCACTTGCCGCTGAGGTCGCGGCTCACAACGGGCGCGCCGCGTCGACCAGCAGCACCGGCACGCCGCGGCGGATCGGAAAGGCGAGGCCGGCGGCCTCCGAGATCAGTTCGTCGGCCGCAGCGTCATGGACGAGCGGGGTCCGCGTTACCGGGCATACCAGGATCGACAACAGCCACGGGTCGATCGTCTCGCCGGTCGTCTCGCCTCGCTCGCCCGTCATTGCAGCGTCGCCTCTTCGTCATCGCCATGTCGCCCGAAGAATTGCATGAGTTGCACGATCAGTTCCGCACGCGCCGACAGTTCGTCGACTTCGAGCAGCGCCTGCTTGGCCGCGACGTCGAACGGCGCGATCTGCGCGATGCCGTTGACGAGGCTCTCGTCATCCAGCCGCGCGACCGATTCCCAGTCGACCGCATAGCCCAGCCGGTCGGCGAAGCGGCGCGATTCGATCTCCAGCGACGCCCGCTCGGCCAGCGCCAGCGTGGCGTCGCCGACCACCGGCAGCATCTCCGCCTCGACCTGCCGGAACGCGGTCGTCACCTCCAGTTCGCGCAGCACGCGGAACCGCTGAAACCCGCGCAGCACGATCTCGTAGCGGCCATCGGCATGCGCCTCGACATCGACGATCTGCCCGATGCAGCCGATGTCGAACAGCGGCGGATGGTCGCCGTCGCCATCGCCCCCCGCCGGGCGCGGCTGGATCATGCCGATGCGGCGGTCGCGTGCCAGCGCGTCGGACACCATCGCGCGGTACCGCGGCTCGAAGATGTGCAGCGGCAGATGCATGTTCGGAAACAGCAGCGCCCCCGCCAGCGGGAAGACGGAGACGCGCGCGCTCATCCGAACAGGATCGCGGACAGCTTGCGGCGCTGCTGCGACACCCACGGGTCTTCCAGCCCGACCGCCTCGAACACCTTGAGCAGCTGCTGGCGCGCCGCATCGTCGTTCCACGCGCGATCGGCGGCGACGATCTTGAGCAGCGATTCGGCCGCACCATCGCGGTCGCCCGCCGCCATCTGCCCGCCGGCAAGACGGAAGCGCGCATCGTGATCGTCGGGGTTCGCCTCGACCTCGGCCTTCAGCCCCGCCAGATCGTCGACCGGCTGCACATCGCGCGCCAGCGCCAGCGCCGCGCGGACCTGATCGATGCCGGGCTGCTTCGCCGCATCGTCGGACAGCGCGTCGAGCGCCGCCTGCGCCGCGTCGTGCTCGCCCAGCGCCAGCAGCGCACGGACCCGGCCCGCCGCCACCGCCGCATCGTCGGGCACCATCTCGGCGATCTGGTCGAAGATCGACAGCGCGCGCGCCGCGTCCCCCCCGGCCAGCGCTTCCTCGCCCATCGCGATCAGCGGTTCGATGTCGGGACCGGAAGGTTCGCCCGCCGCGACCGGCAACTGGCGCAGCAGCTGGTCGAGCATCTGCTTCAACTGGCTTTCGGTGCGGGCCTGGGTCAGGTCGGCGACGAGCTGCCCCTGGAACATCGCATAGACGGTCGGGATCGAACGGATCTGGAATTGCGACGCGATGAACTGGTTCTTGTCGGTATCGACCTTGGCCAGCACCACGCCCTTGTCGGCATAGGCCTCCGCCACCTTTTCGAGGATCGGGGTCAGCGCCTTGCACGGCCCGCACCATTCCGCCCAGAAATCGATGATGACGAGTTTCGTCATCGACGGTTCGACGACATCGCGGCGGAACGCCTCCACGGCATCCTTTTCCGGGGCGGTCAGTCCTAGCGTGGCCAAGCGGCGATTCCTTATCCTGTGACAGCCGCCCCTATGTGGGCATCGCGGCGGTTTCAGAAAAGAGTAGTTTTAGGGGTTGCGCCCCCCGAAACCCCCGGCTAATAGCCCGCCTCACCCCAGCCGGTTCGCCGGTTCGGAACGCCAGAGCGGGCGTAGCTCAGGGGTAGAGCACAACCTTGCCAAGGTTGGGGTCGAGGGTTCGAATCCCTTCGCCCGCTCCAGTTTTTCCAATCATTATCATGAAGTTATTGCGGTCCTTCGGGGCCGTTTTTTTGTTTCCCCGACTCGTCCCGTTTCAGTGGGGAAGCATGGGGGAAGCAGCGCATGGCGCATTCTGGCGATATTTCGGCGGCTTTCGGCTGTGGTGAAGCCTTCTACCGCTTTCAGACATAGCACGAAGCGGTTGCGACCTTAACTGCACAGCGTCGATGTAGCGTGTCGCCTGCTTCCCCGTCGATTCATCCATCGACGCAACGCATCCCGGCTAACTTTTTCCATCATTTCTATGCTCATTTTCAGTACCGTCCTATCTGCGGCTCGCGTCGCAGCCTATCGGTTTTGAGAAGAGACGCGCTCTGACGCTTTGAGCGACGAATGGCGACTGGAGGGTCAGCGCCGATCGCTCCCAGCCATCGCGACGATTAGACGAAGCAACTCGTCCTTGGCTTGCTTGGGCGTAATCTCGTCGGTGACGGCAGCCTTCGACAGCGCCTCCGCCGCACCGAGCATTGCCCAGAGGCTGGCAGTCGAGAGCGTGCGATTAATCACGAAGGGAGCGAGCGCCTGCCGGCACTTCTCCATGAAGGCCGCCAGATAGGTGCGCTTCGTCGCCTCTAGTTCCGGCGAGCCAGCGAGCGCCGCTAGCACGTCAGGGATTTCGCGCCCTTGCGTGAGCACGCAATCGACATAGGAGGAGGCGATCACGCCGGCCTTCTCGTCGAGAGTCGGCCCACTTCCGGCCAACGATTCGTCTATGATAGTCGTCTGGCGTCGGTCGAAAGCCTCGTAGAGCGCGACCAGCAAGCCATTCCGTGTGCCGAAGTGGTCGTACACCACCGGTTTGGTCACACCGGCCTCCTCCGCGAGATGCCCGAGGGTCAAGGCATCGGTGCCTTTCTCACGGATAATGCGCCACGACACATCGAGGAGTTGTTGCAAGCGATCTTCCCGCGTGAGGCGGAGACGGCGCGGTGACGCAGGCGCGATTGACATATCTATATACCGATCGTAACTTACATTCAGTATATAGTGACAAACGCCGCGCCGCAACCCGCTGGAGCGATCCGCGCGGCATAGGCGGTTTTGCGCCTGCCGCCCGGAGAAATCTCACCATGACTGATGTCGCCATCCCATCGTCTCGCCGGAGGTCGTGGCTTGGCCTTCTCACCGTGCTCAGCCTCGTGCTTCTCGTCGCGATGGACGGGTCGGTGCTCTACCTGGCGATGCCGCGCATCGTCTTCCTCATCAACGTACCAGTCGTCCTGCTCTTCCTAATCGCGGCACCCGTGTTCCTGCGAGAGGTGCGGGTGACCGGTAGTGGCCGGATCGACCTCGCCAGCCTGTTGCTCTCTTTCGTCGGACTGCTGCTCTTCGTCTGGTCGGTGAAGACGGCCGCTGCCTACGGGATCGGAGCCTCTCAAGCGATAGTCGGCATCACCGGCCTTGGTGCGCTGGTACTGTTCGTCGACCGTCAGAGGCGGATCGATGAACCGCTGTTGGACCTCGCCCTGTTCCGCGATCCTGTGTTCTCCATCGCGATTCTCACCGGATTGTTGTCGCTCGTCGTCTGGTCGGCCACCGGCTACCTGTCGGGCATCTACCTGCAATCGGTGCTCGGCCATCCGGTGCTCGGCGCTGCGTTGCTGACGCTAAGCCTCCCACGACGGATCATAGGACGGGGCGGGCGAAGCGGCTGGGTCGGACATGGAAAGGTCTCCGGGAGAGCGGAAGGGAGGACCGGAGGGCGCTCTCTCTCGACCGCACCGGCTTGTCTCCCGTCCGGCCGACCCCTCCCTCTTCTGGCTCCGGCTGACCTGATCGGTCTAGCCGAAGCGGCAACCATCGGTGGTGAAGCAGTAGTCGTTGGCGACGATCGCGGCATCGACCTCGCCGTCCGAGGCCAGATGCTCGTACTCGGCTTCCAGCCGGCGGTAGAGCCAGCGCGCGAGATCGCGCAACGCCTCGGCGACGGCCTCGTCGGCTCCGGCCGTCATTTCCTGTCCGGTCGGACTATCGCGTTCGACCGCGATCGTCATGCTGTGCTCGAAATAGTAACGGCCATAGTGCCGAATGTCGGCGCGGAGCTGATAGAAGTTGCGCCGCTGTGCCGCCTGGAGCGCGCAGGCGACGGCATGGAGGTCCGTGTCCAGCGGCGCATGGGCGCGAATGGTGGCGAGAGCGGTCGGCGCGTAGGCATAGCGACCTTCGAAGCACGCGCCGTCGCCCTGGCTCCAGAAGCCGGAGAAGTAGATGCAGGGCTTCGCTCGCGTGCCGCCGCCGAACAGGCGGAGGGGCGTGGTCTGCAGTTCGATGCCGAGGATCGCGCAGACCCGCGCGAAGTCGTCGACGACGAACTCGTGCCAGTCGTGGTCAAAGCCGATGCGGCGGAACCAGGCGCGGGCGGTTTCGCGGGCCACCTCGTCCAACTCGTCCAGGCGGAACACGATGGTCTCGATCACCTCAGGCATTGGGAGCGCCTCCACCCAGCACGGCGGCGAGGCAGACGTTCTTATAGGTCCCGGCGACAAACTCGCCGGTCGTGGGATCGAGGGCGCGGGCGGCGTGCTCCGGCGTGCCCGCGTCGAGTGCGCAGGAGAATGGGGTCGAATCGTCGGCCATGACGGGATCCAGACATGAAAACGGCCCGGCGGATGAGGCCGGGCCGAAAGGGGGACGGCGGGGCGCGGCGCTGCACCGCTCCCCGCAGGCGGGGTCATTCGGCGGCGAGCAGCGCCGGTTCGTCGTCCTCGACGGGATCGTCCTCGCCATCCTCGGCGAGGAAGGCCGGCAGATCGGCGTCGCCGTCCGTGCCGTTCTCGTCGGCGGGCGCCGCGTCGAGTTCGGCCAGGCGGAGCGGCTCGGGCAGCCAGCCGCTGTCGGCGAGGAGCCGTTCGGCTTCCCGCGCCATGTCACCCTTCTTGAGGTGGCCGATCAGTTCGGCGGCACGCTCGCCGGCTCCTTCACGCACCGCTTCGAGGATGCGCGTCTTCGTCACGCGACCGAGATAGTTGGTCGCGGTCGGCCGCCAGCCTGCCTCCACCATGTCGAGCCCGGTCGCCCTTGCCAGCCGGTCGGCCTGAGCCAGGCGCACCCGCAGCCCGTGCTCGGAGACGCCGTTGCCGCCGAAGGGATTGGGCTTCTCGTAGAGCGCGTTGACCCCGAACGACACGCAGTGCGCCAGCAGCGCCATCCGGCTCGCCTCGTCGAGCGTCGCAAGCCGGTCCCACAGCGCATCATCGTCCTGCGGCAGGTCCGCCCCCCAGGTCTGATGCCGCTCGTCCATCGACCGGGCCGACGCGCTGTCACCGAGATCGTCGGCCTGCGCGGACATGTGGACGCGACGTACGCTCGCTTCCATCACGCCCGTCCCCGAGCGGTGCCCGAAGCCGTCCGTCACCAGCTTGTGCAGAAGGGCGGTCATCGCGACGTGCGGGTTGCCCGCCACCGCATCTCGCAGCGCCAGCGTGCGATGCGCGGTCAACTCGGACCAGAGCCGGTCGGGCAGCGGACGGATGGTGTCGTCCTCGTCCGGGTCGGGTTCCGACGGTGCCCCGCCGATGGTGATGACGGCGCGCTGGACCGTAGGCTCCAAGCCTGAGTTAGCTTGGGAGCCAGCGGCTGGCTCCGCTTTGTCGTCCGGCTCCACCGCAACCGACGCCTCATCCTCGGCACGAACGTAGCCGCGATCAATCAGCAGCCGGCCGTCGTTGCCGATCGACACGAACACGCCCGCGATGGCGATATCGGCGAGGTCGTAGCGCACCGGGCGTTCGTCGAAGGCTGACAGCGCGGCCTCAATCTCGCCGAGCCGCTCGTCCACCGCGTCGGGCAGTTCGTCCGCATCCTCGTACTCGGCAACGAGGCGGTCGTTCTCCTCGGTGAGGGCCGCGATCGTCGCTTCCTCCTCCGCCGTCAGGTCGAGCGGCGTGCCGGCGAGCGCACGCAGTCCGCTCGCGACGCCGTAGGGCAGGCTCACCGACGCCTTGATCCACTTCCAGCCTTCGCCCGCGATCTCGTCCGCGACCGTCTTCAGCTTCTCCGCGGCGATCCGATCGAGCAAGGCCGCGTCTTGCAACCAGCCACCATCATCCGACTGGAACAGATCGCGCAGCACGATACCGCCCGCCGCTTCATAGGCTTCGATGCCGACGAACAGCGCCCGCTTGTCGGAGGCGCGAACGGTGGACTCGGTCAGCATCCGCCGGATCTGCCACGGCTCCTTCTGCCACGACGCGCGGATCGCCTCCCACACCTGCTCCTGCCGCGCATGATCCTCGGTGACGGTGAAGGCCATCAGCATGTCGAGCGTCATGCCGTCCTCGGCATAGACGTCGAGCAGCACCGGCGATGCGGAGGCCAGGCGCAGCCGCTGCTTCACGACGTTGACGCCGACGAGGAAGGCGGCGGCGATGGCCTCCTCGGTCATGCCCTTGTCCCGCATCGCCTGGAACGCACCATACTGGTCGAGCGGGTGGAGCGGCGCGCGCTCCTCGTTCTCCGCGAGCGAGATCTCCTCGACCAGGATGCCGCTCGCCGCGTCCGACACCACGCATGGCACGGCTGCGGTCTTGTTGAGCCGCTTCTGCTTCACAAGCAGTTCCAAGGCGCGGTAGCGCCGCCCGCCCGCCGGCACCTCGAACATGCCGGTTTCCGCGCCCTCGGCGTCGACCACCGCCCGGACGTGTAGCGACTGGATCAGGCCGCGTCGCGCGATCGAGATGGCCAGTTCCTCGATCGAGACGCCGGCCTTGACGCGCCGGACGTTGGACTGGCTCAGTACCAGCTTGTTGAAGGGGATATCGCGCGCGGATGCGAGCGTGATCTTCTGAACGGCTGTCGCCATCAGGGTTACTCCGCGACGGGCGTCGGGAGCCTCTCTCTCGAACCTGACCCGTCACGGAACCGGGCGCAGCCCTCTCACTTTTTTCGGCCGTGACGCACCTACCAAGAAAGATCAGACGGAATGCCGACCGATATAACCAACCTTGACGAAGGGAGCTAATGAAGCTGTCGCAAAGTATATCCGCGCGCACATATCCGGAGACACGCCCTCCGATGGTTTCGCGTGAAATTCACATTCAACGCTTTCGCCGTTAATCATACGCAAACGGAAGCGCTTGCCTTCCTTACTGGCCTTCGTCGTTTCCGAATCTACGCTGCACTCAACCCCCCGCTCGCGAAGCCAGATCGGAATCGACCGACCAAGCGCCCCTGACGCCAGTACGTCCGCCAATTCACCCAAGGTGCGAAGGTATCGAAGGATCTTGTCGGGAGGTCCGGCTGCTGGATTGAGATCGGCGATGTCGGCATCGGTCTCTGAGAGCCCGACTCATAATTCGAGCTTTGCGATACGGCGGGTCATTCGCCTGATGGATGCGATGATGAGCCATGCTTCTGACGAGGCGATGGAAGCCTCCCAGTCCTTGGCGAGGCGTCGGCATCGGTT
>NZ_JASCXF010000096.1:0-518 GCF_030062225.1 Sphingomonas sp. 2R-10 | reverse complement strand
GGATTAGGATTTATCGGCCGAAACGGATTGCTGATCACCGAAGAGTTCGGTTCATTTGTCTATCTTGGTGAAATCGTCACTAATATCGTATTTGAGCCGGATAAACCAGGAGAGTTTGGTTGCGGTGACTGTATGCGCTGTGTGACTGCTTGTCCGACGAAAGCATTGCTTGGTGATGGCAGAATGAATGCACAGCGATGTTTATCTTATCAAACGCAGACAAAAGGGATGATGCCCGAAGAATATCGGAAAAAAATGCGAAATGTCATTTATGGATGCGATATCTGCCAGTTAGTCTGCCCTTACAATCAAGGAAAAGATTTTCATTTTCATGAAGAGATGGAACCAAAAATAGATGAAGTATATCCAAAATTAAAGCCGATGCTGTCGATGTCGAATAAAAATTTCAAGCAGCAATTTGGGCATTTAGCCGGTTCGTGGCGTGGAAAAAAACCTTTGCAGAGAAACGCATTGATCGCTTTAGCTAATCTAGGAGATCGAACGGCATTGCCTGAGAT
>NZ_JASCXF010000095.1:0-520 GCF_030062225.1 Sphingomonas sp. 2R-10 | reverse complement strand
GAGCACCCCGTTGACAAGCATGTAACCTGTTGTAAGCCACTGAATTGTCGTCGCACTCACATTAAATTCAGTCATTAAATGGGGCATGGCTACGTTCAAAAGCGTTTGGTTTAAAATCGCTACGAACAAACCGGCCATTAAAATGATCAGTAAAGACAAGGAGCCTGCTCCCTGTTTTGTCGCTGCAGGTTGATTTGCCATCTCAGACAACCTCCTTTCATTTTTTGATATCAGTCATCATTAAGATGAAATTTTGACAGAAGCATTCATACCTGGAAGTACTTTGTCAGATGGATTTTTAATTGAAATTTTCACTGCTACTTTTTGTGGCACTTTCGTGTAGTTACCACTTGAGTTTGTTGCTGGCAGCATATTGAATGTTGAGTTTGTTGCATAACCAATTTGTTCAACTGTTCCTTCAAATGTTGTATCAGGATCGCCGTCTACAACGATGTCCACTTTGTCACCTTTTTCAATGTTCTTAATGTCTGTTTCTTTAATATTCGCTGTAATGTAAAGC
>NZ_JASCXF010000094.1:0-611 GCF_030062225.1 Sphingomonas sp. 2R-10 | reverse complement strand
AGTATTCTCCGCAAATTTACATTGACTAATAGCCATGTAGCCACTCTGTTCATTGACAATTCCATACTGTCTTCCTTGAAAAAGTGGAGAATTTGCAGTGTCAACAATCTGCATTCCGACGATTTGACAATAGCCAGTACATGTTGCGAACATAATACTTCTAACTTTTACTGGACAATCAGACACTTGAGGGTCTAATGTGCTGGTATCATTTTAAGGACGTATGACAAATGTTCTAAAAGTTAAACCATTGACATATACATCTTCCAAATACACCCCATCGCTAATCCAGATGGTGACAGATGATGTAGTAATTAGCGGAACTGAATTAACAGCAGTTTGAATCGTGAGAAATGGTTTCTCTTGGGATCCATCTCCAGTCTGATCGTTACCATCATTTGAAACATAAATATTGATGGGCTCGTTATACCCTCCAATAATTTGATGGTCTGCTTTGTTTTATTGCTCTACTTGTGCTTTTTGACTAGCGTCATTTGTAATTAATTCACTAATTTGTTCATCTGTCAGTTTTTCATGTGCTACCAATCTGCCGTGTAACGTAGGAAAGGTTTCTCCTCTATTGTTTACACGTGCATCCACTACTTCGTTAG
>NZ_JASCXF010000093.1:0-665 GCF_030062225.1 Sphingomonas sp. 2R-10 | reverse complement strand
ACTTATGTCGGTCTTGCAAAAGAAATCGGCGATCATGGCGAACTGATCGTCCAAACAAATGAACAGGAAATGAGCCTATCTTCTGGTGAAATCAGCCTTACCTCTATCGGTTCCTGAGAAGAATAGCGCTCTGAAGAGGACACCGATTTCTATGCAGTGTCCTTTTGCGCTTTCCTCCGTATACCATTTTCCCTCACGCTGCCCCTCTACACTTTTTCCATTAACCAGAAAAAGACGTTTCGCCCACACCGATAAATCATGCTACCCTTCATATGTATATCTAACTGTAAAATAGAGAGGGAGTACGCATATGCCGAATGAAAATCAGATAGAAGAATTTAAAAAACATATCTGTACAATCGAAAAATATAAGAACACTTTAAATGTACTACAAAAGACGAAACCTAAGAATAGTAAAGAGATGAGAATTAAAGCAACAAAAATAAAGACTTTGCAAAAAAAAATAGAAAACGCACAAGACACGTGTCAAAATCTTCTGATAAACCTATCTAACGACTCCAATGTCAAAAAACTTTCTGAAATCATAGAAAAATTTAATAAGAACGCATTAGAAGTAAACACAAGTAAGCAGACAGTAAATTCGAGGATTAGCTTCTTAGAAAAACGCTTATCGAAGTTAAATAAAAATCAAAAGAAAATGGAGC
>NZ_JASCXF010000092.1:0-771 GCF_030062225.1 Sphingomonas sp. 2R-10 | reverse complement strand
GGGTTAGTCGGGACCTAAGCCGAGGCCGATAGGCGTAGGCGATGGATAACAGGTTGATATTCCTGTACCCGTTGTTTTTGTTTGAGCAATGGAGGGACGCAGGAGGCTAAGGAATGCAGACGATTGGAAATGTCTGTCCAAGCAGTAAGTCTGAAGAGGAGTCAAATGCTTCTTTTCTTAAGGACAAGCTGTGATGGGGAGGGAAATAATAGTACCGAAGTTCCTGATGTCACACTGCCGAGAAAAGCTTCTAGTGAGAAAACAGCGGCCCGTACCGCAAACCGACACAGGTAGTCGAGGAGAGAATCCTAAGGTGAGCGAGAGAACTCTCGTTAAGGAACTCGGCAAAATGACCCCGTAACTTCGGGAGAAGGGGTGCTGATCATACGATCAGCCGCAGTGAATAGGCCCAAGCGACTGTTTATCAAAAACACAGGTCTCTGCAAAATCGTAAGATGAAGTATAGGGGCTGACGCCTGCCCGGTGCTGGAAGGTTAAGAGGAGTGCTTAGCGCAAGCGAAGGTACGAATTGAAGCCCCAGTAAACGGCGGCCGTAACTATAACGGTCCTAAGGTAGCGAAATTCCTTGTCGGGTAAGTTCCGACCCGCACGAAAGGCGTAACGATTTGGGCACTGTCTCAACGAGAGACTCGGTGAAATTTTAGTACCTGTGAAGATGCAGGTTACCCGCGACAGGACGGAAAGACCCCATGGAGCTTTACTGTAGTTTGATATTGAGTGTCTGTACCGCATGTACAGGATAGGTAGGAG
>NZ_JASCXF010000091.1:0-868 GCF_030062225.1 Sphingomonas sp. 2R-10 | reverse complement strand
TAGAGGCTGTTATGAACCATCAGCGAGTGCAGCGGCCTGTTTCATCATGAGGCAGGCGAAGGCGACGATGTGAAGTCCTGCGAGTGTTTCGGCGTAACGTTCGTAGTCTTTGACGAGGCGTCGGAAGCGGGTCGCCCATGCGAATGACCGTTCGACGACCCAGCGTCGCGGCAAGAGAACGAAACCGCGTTTGGCTTCAGGCAGTTTGACGACTTCGAGAGCGACGCCATGTTTGGCTGCCGCAGTGGCGGCACGCTCGCCGGTATAGCCCTGATCGACCCATGCGAGTTCGACCGTGTCGTCGGTGACCGCCTGCAGGGTGCGCGCGAGCCGTTCCACCTCACCGCGATCCTCCGCGCTGGCCGGCGTGACATGGAGCGCCAGCAGATGACCCAGCGTGTCGACCGCCATGTGGATCTTCGAGCCCTTCTTGCGTTTCCCACCGTCATAGCCGGCCCGCTCGCCGCTCTCGGGCGTGGAGCGCAACGTCCGGCTGTCGATGATCGCAGCGCTCGGCTCGGCCTTGCGCCCCGCCGCCAGCCGCAACACCGCGCGCAGATCATCCACCAGCGCCTCGAAACATCCCGCCGCCAGCCAGCGTTGCGTCTGCTGGTACACCGCCGCCCAGGGCGGCAAGTCGTTGGGCATCCACCGCCACGGCGCACCCGTCTTCACGATGTAGCGCAGGCCGTTGAACACCTCGCGCAGGTCATGCTCCCGCTGGCCCGCATCCTCACGCTGCAACAGCAAATATGGTGCGACCAGCGACCATTCCTCATCACTGACGTCAGACAGATACGACTTGCGGCAAATGCTCATCCAATAACGGATGAATCAAGCCCGCTTCCAAGTCCATAACAGCCTCTAG
>NZ_JASCXF010000090.1:0-916 GCF_030062225.1 Sphingomonas sp. 2R-10 | reverse complement strand
AGAGCCCAACCGGAAATTAGGTTGAGCGATTTCAGCCAGTTGTGATTCACCGAGGGTTGCGAAGACCACGGGGATCATATGGGCTGGACCGAAACCGCTCGCCGCGAGCATGACAGAAGAAGGCTGCGCTACACAAGCGACTGCACCGATGCGGAATGGGCGATCATCGCACCGCTGCTGGCACGAACGACGAAGGTAGGGCGTCCACGCCTGCACCGCGCACGGGATGTGTGGAACGCTATCCAGTATCTTGCGGCGACGGGATGTCAGTGGGCGCAATTGCCCCGGGACTTCCCACCGTTCACGACGGTGCAGTATCATTTCTACCGGATGCGCGACAGCGGCCTGCTCGATGCGGTCAACGCGGTGCTGGTGGCCGGGGTGCGGGTCGCGGAAGGCCGCGCTGCCGAACCGACTGCAGGCATCATCGATAGCCAGTCGGTCAAGACCACCGAAGCGGGAGGCCCGCGCGGCTACGACGCGGGCAAGAAGATCAAAGGGCGCAAGCGCCACATCGCGACCGATACGACTGGCAGCTTGCTCGACGCCCTGATCCTTCCCGCCGGCGTTCAGGATCGCGATGCCGCACCTGGCCTCCTCGAGCGATGCCGGGATGCATATCCTTCGCTGGCCCGCTTCTTCGCCGATGGCGGCTATGCAGGGCCCAAACTGGAAACCGCAATCGCGCATATCGACCGGCTTGCCATCGAGATCGTCAAACGGTCGGATACCCGGTCCTTCGTCATCCTGCCCCGCCGCTGGGTCGTCGAGCGCACCATCGCATGGCTCAACCGATGCCGACGCCTCGCCAAGGACTGGGAGGCTTCCATCGCCTCGTCAGAAGCATGGCTCATCATCGCATCCATCAGGCGAATGACCCGCCGTATCGCAAAGCTCGAATTATGAGTCGGGCTCT